>JAFGIG010000084.1 GCA_016929715.1 Caldifarciminota bacterium | reverse complement strand
TTTACAAACGGTAAAAGATTCGCGGCGATAAAAGGCGAAGTGTTCTGGTCTCAATGCTAAGGAAAGAAAACCTGCCCGATCCATGGGCGTTGCAGAAGTAAAAAATTTATAGCGTGCGCCAATTGTCCTGAAGAACCCTGGAAAGAAACGATGGGTCGGCCTGTTTCAGAAGAAGACTTTAACAGGGAATCAGAAAAAGAATCCAAATACGGTAAAGTTTTACGTCAATTAGGATTTATTGTTATACAATCGGGTTTATTGGGTATATAATAAGGCATTGAAACGGAACAAATGATTCTTGGAAAGGATGTCTTATGCACCGATTCATGAAATTCCGTGCAATCAGAATCCCCTCACTTGCCTTGCTTTTGGCAGTTATTTCCATGTATTGTTCGGTCAATCCTGAAAAAAGAAACAGCAATGAAACTGAAAAACCGTTAATAGGACTGCTGATATGCATGACAGAAGAAACCCCGTTTTTTGTATCTCTTGTAAAAGGCGCAAAGGAAAGTTCGGATGAACTGAATGCTGATCTTATCGTCTATTACGCACATGATGACCCGGCTCTTCAGATTGAACAGATGAAAAAACTCGCCCGTGCAGGTGCTGACGCAATATTATTGAACCCTGTCAGCGATGATGTATGTTATGCGATCTTTGAAGTCATCTCTTTAGGGATTCCTGTTTTTACAATAGACCGCAGTGCCGGCTGTGATGAAGTGGTATGCCACATAGCTTCCAACAATATTGAAGGCGGTATGATGGCTGGGGTATACTTATCTGAAGCCTTAAACAGAAAAGGGCTTGTCGTTGAAATCAGGGGAACTGCGGGTTCTTCGGCAGCCGAAGAAAGGGGCAGGGGTTTCAAAGAGGCAATAGACAATTATCCTGAGATAAGAATAGTCGCATCAATTCCCGCGAATTTCAACAGGCATGAAAGCGAAATAGCGTTTGAGAAGATCTTAGATGAATTTCCAAAGATAGACGGTGTTTTTGCCCACAACGATGACATGATACTGGGTTCTATAGACGCCTCAAAGAGAGCCAACAGGCTCAACGGGATTTTTTTCATCGGATTTGACGGAACTGAAGAAGCCATAACTTCAATGGAGATAAACGAGTTGATGGCGACAATTGCACAAAGGCCCGAAGAGATGGGGCGCATAGGGGTGGAAACAGCGCTGAAATATCTGTCTGGACAGGAAGTTCCTGATACCATTTTCATAGAACTCGCTTTGATTACTAAATAAGTTTATTTATTTAATACTATGTTGCCTAAGATATCAATAAAAACACGCGTTTTGGCGGGATTTTCTGCGGTTGCTTTGCTGGTCGTTCTTTCGAGTCTTTTCGGTTTTCTTTATATTCTTTCAGCTGAAAATACAGTTCAGCAAATAGTGAGTTCCGCCAGAAAACGCCAGATGATTATGACAGCGGAAAACAAATGGAAAAGCATCATTTCGGATATTGACAATATATTGCTGACCCGGCAGAGCGTCGGAGTCAAAAAAAAACTTGATTTGACGACAGATAGTTTTATAAAAGATATGGAGATTTTAATAAATTCTTTATCCACAGAAGATTTGGAATCCACAGGGGAACTGTATGATTTCGGAAAAAAACTTAAAGATATTGTAGCGGGTTTTTCAAGGGATGTAGAGCTTGGGAGATGGTCACGGGCTCAATACACAAGACATAACGAGCTGGCGTCTTTACAAAGAAGATTTGAAGAGAGAATGGATTCATTTCATTTGATCTTTCAGAAAGAAGCTGAAGAGGCTCTGGAACAATCCCGCAGGATCATGAACGCAATGAGAGTTTTCTGGGTTTTAGCAGCAGCAGCAATCATTCTCTTGAGCGTATTTTCCAACTTGAGCACATCGAGAAATATTATTCTGCCGATATCAAAACTCATTAAAACTTCAAAGACTATTGAATCCGGTGATTTGTCATGCAGAGTGGAAATGCCCAGAGGAGACGAATTTGAAATCCTGGCAAATTCATTTAACTCAATGACTGACAGACTCCAGAATCTCATACATACTCTTGAGGGGGAAATAGCCGAAAGAAAAAAAGCTGAAACGGCACTGCGAAAAAGTGAAGAGAGATACAGGAATATTTTCGAAAACGCCATAGACGGCATCTTTCAATCTACAATAGAAGGCCGTTTCATAGATGTAAACCCTTCAATGATAACTATCTTAGGCTACAAATCAAAAGAAGATCTTTTTCAAAACTGCACAGACATAACAAAACAACTCTATGTTTTTCCTGAAGAAAGAGAAAAATACGTTGCTGAAATATTACAACATGGGAAAGTTATTGACAGAGAGTTGCAGCTTTTCAGAAAAGATTCACAAAAAATCTGGGTTTCATTGAGCTCTCGCCTGGTTAACGACGATGTGGGCAAACCTGCGTATTTGGAAGGGTTTTTATCCGACATTACAGAGAGGAAAAAACTTTCTGAACAGCTCTATCAATCGCAGAAGATGGAAGCTATAGGTCGTCTTGCCGGCGGGATTGCCCACGACTTCAACAATATTCTCACAATTATTGTTGGATACGGAGACCTTCTTTTAATGGAAAATTTCTCGGAAGAAAACAAAAATGCAATCGAGCAAATGCTTGAAGCGGGGAACAAAGGAAAAAGACTGACAGGGCATCTTCTGGCTTTCAGCAGAAAACAGATGATTAAACCAAAGGTTGTCAATGCAAACACTTTAATTAAGAAAGAGCATGAAATGTTAGCCCGAATTTTAGGTGAAGACATAAAGACGGAGCTGATTCTTGAAAAAAACCTCGGAAAAATAAGGGTTGACGAAACTCAGTTCGAACAGGTGGTTCTAAATATAGCTGTCAACGCCCGTGATGCCATGCCCAAGGGTGGAAAAATGATTATCGAAACCCAGAACATGAGATTTGAGAGAGCGAAGGAAGAAGAAAAAGTATGGATAGCTCCGGGCAATTATGTTTTGATTTCTTTCAGCGACAACGGTATCGGAATGGATCAATACGTAAAAGAACATATTTTTGAGCCTTTTTTCACAACAAAAGAAAAAGACAAGGGAACAGGATTGGGTCTTTCCACCGTATATGGCGTGGTAAAACAAAACGACGGATATATTTCCGTCAACAGTGAACTGGAGAAAGGTTCGACTTTTAAGCTTTATTTCCCGCGCATTGACGATGAAACCCCCGAGGACAAAGATTCAGTTGAAAATGAAAGAGCAGTAATAAAGAATGCGTCTGTTCTTCTCGCAGAGGACGATCCCGGAGTAAGAAAAATAACTAAAGAAATGCTTGTTTCCCTTGGTTATGATGTTTTGACGGCTGATAATGGAGAGGAAGCAATCAGTGTTTTTTCCCGGAGAAAAGATGAAATAGACATATTGCTGACTGACATAATTATGCCCATAATGGGAGGAAAAGAACTTGCAGAAGAACTACTCAAAAGAAAGAAAACGCTAAAAATAGTCTATTTTTCAGGATACACTGAAAACAATGTCTTGGAGCAGAAAATAATGGAAAAGAACTTTAAGTATTTGCAAAAGCCTTTTTCAATAAAGGAATTATATGAAGCTTTGAATTGATAGGGAGTGTCCAATGATTTATCTCATATTCTTATCTGTGGCTGTATTTCTGGGAACAATGCTGCCTACTTTTTTAGTTTCTGTTCTTCACAAAACTGCAGTGAAGATTTTAGAAGCGTTGAGATTTTACGAAAAAGGCAAGCTTAAAGCAGAAAAGAGGACTTATATTACAGGCTCGGGTCACCATAGAAATGCTATAGTATATATATACAGCACGCCTGATGGAAGAGAAAAATTTGAAAACGCCAAAGTTTTCGGCTGTCTGTTTCTTGTATTTGAGATTTTATTTATTACTATAGCAATAATTCTTTTATTCGTTTTAAAGATTTTTTTTAAGTTTTGATCATTTTCTTTCGGGAGCAAGATAGAGAACAGACAGAGGAGGGAGAGTTATCTCTACTGAATACGGATAGGAATGCCATGGTTTTTCGTCTGAATTTATCCTGCCTAAATTTCCTACGTTGCTACCATAGTAAAATTCAGAATCGCTGTTGAGCAATTCTCTATAGGGAGATTTCGAAGGGACTCCTATCCTGTATGCGTGCCGGACCACTGGTGTGAAATTACAAATTACGATGACATGATCTTTTCTATTTTTGCTCCATCTGACAAAAGAAATCACTGAGCTGTCCGAATCGTAAAAATCTATCCATGAAAAACCTTCGTAACTAAAATCTTCTTCCCAAAGAGCAGGTGTTTCTTTATATGTTTTAACGAGATCTGAAACGAATTTCTTCAGTTTTAGGTGAGGCTCATAACTTAAAAGGTGCCAGTCGAGGCTTTTGTCGAACTGCCATTCGTCCCACTGACCTATTTCCGATCCCATGAACAGAAGTTTTTTACCTGGATGAGCAAACATGTAACCGAGAGCAAGGCGGGTATTGGCGAATTTCTGCCAGTAATCTCCAGGCATTTTTGATATTAGGGAGCACTTGCCGTGGACGACTTCATCGTGAGAAACAGGAAGTATGAAATTTTCCGTGAAAGCGTATAACAGCGAAAAAGTAATATCGTTCCTGTGGAATTTTCTGAAAACGGGATCTTTGCTCATGTATCTGAAAAAGTCGTTCATCCAACCCATGTTCCATTTAAAAGCAAAACCGAGGCCTCCGAGGTAAACCGGTTTTGAGACCATGGGCCAGCTTGTCGATTCTTCAGCTATCATCAAAGCGGTCGGGTAAATCTCATAGATTTTTAAGTTGAGTGTTTTTAAGAATTCAATGGCATCGAGATTTTCTTTGCCGCCGTATTTGTTGGGAATCCACTCCCCTTCTTTTTTCGAGTAGTCAAGATAGAGCATCGATGCGACGGCGTCTACTCTCAAGCCGTCTATGTGGAATTTGTCGAACCAGAAGATCGCGTTGGAGATAAGAAAAGATTTTACTTCGCATCTGGCGTAATTGAATACGAGCGTTCCCCAGTCGGGGTTCTGCGCCTGTTTGGGGTCTTGGTGTTCGTAAAGGGCTGTCCCGTCGAACATGGCAAGAGCGTGAGTGTCTTTTGGGAAATGACCGGGAACCCAGTCGAGTATCACGCCGATTCCTGCTTCGTGCAGGCAGTCCACGAGATATCTAAAATCGTCAGGTGTCCCGTATCTGCTTGTAGGTGCGTAATAACCGGTGACCTGATACCCCCATGAGTCGTCGAGAGGATGTTCGGAAACCGGCATAAATTCGACGTAATTGAAACCTGTTTCCTGAAGATATGGAATCAAAAGTTGGGGAAGGTCTCTGTAAGAAATATCGGAGACGGAGCTATTCTCTGTTTTTTTCATCCAGCTGGAAATATACATTTCGTATATTGCGACAGGTTTGTCAATGGGGAGGCTTCTGTTACTCATCCACTCGGCATCGTTCCATTGATATTTTGTCAGGTCAAATATAGATGAAGCCGTCCTCGGTCTTTTTTCAAAATAAAAACCGTAGGGATCGGTGCGGATCGTTATAGTGTTTTGAGCTGTTTTTATTTCGTATTTATATAATGATCCTTCCTCTAAATCAGGTATAAAAAGCTCCCAGATACCGCTGTTGCCGCGGGATCTCATCGGGTGACGTCTTCCATCCCAGTGGTTGAAGTCGCCTACCACGCTCACTCTTCTCGCGTTGGGAGCCCAGACAGCGAACACTGTTCCTTTTAGCGATTCGAAAACCATTACGTGAGCGCCGAGTTTTTCATAAGCCATTATATTTGAACCTTCGTTAAAAAGGTAAAGGTCGTAGTCAGAAAGAACCGGCGGAAGCCTGTAAGGATCGTCGATAAAGATATAATTACTGCTGTCCCAAGTGCATTTTATCCTGTATGGGAAAAACTGTCTGTTATCAGGAAATATAGCTTCGAAAAGCCCGTCTACATGTATTTTTTCAGCTTTTAACGTATCTTTGTTTCCGATGATTTGGACGTCATGGGCGTCCGGCATGAAAACTCTGACAGAAATGACGGTTAGATCTCCGTATTTCTTTCTGTGCATACCGAGTATCGAAAACGGGTCGAAGAGGTCTGAATCGACTACGGATTTAATTTCAGACTCTGTCAAAGTCGTCTTATGGGTCATCTTCTCTCCTTCAGGGTGAGATCTCCGAATATCAAGTCAGCCCATGTATCTCTCCTGTCTGGGTTTGCGTTCGACGGAAGAGAAACAAAAGTTATTTTTTCTTCATCTACATCACGGTACTTAAAAAGAACCGGTATCGTTCTGATATCGCCTTCGATAATCAGCGTTTTTTTCATCTCATCAAGGGGTATTTCGACCAGCAGTATTGTAGTAGTCTCTGACTGCGAAAGTATTTTCGCTTCAATAGGCGTGTTCCCGAAATAATTTTCCGTCTCTAAGGATACAAATTCATCGCTGGCGTCTTTTTGAGGAAATATCGAGATTTCGAAAAAGATTTCCGGGAAAAATGGATTTGATGCGAATATGGAAAGAAGGTCTTTTCCCGGGATTATTTCACCGTCCTGAAGATAGATTAGTAATTCGAGATAACTGCCGGATATCCCTCCAATGATCCTGAATGAAGGATCAAATCCCGTATAAGATGCGGCAGATACAGAGAAATTGTATCCGAGGAAAGCAGACCAGACATTTAAAAGTTCAGCAACCTTTTCTCTCGGCAGGAGGCTCCATGGTTTGTCAGGGAAAAATCTGTCATCATTTGGAAGATTGAAAAGGAAAATCAGGTCTTTGCCTCTAAGCGAGAAAGAATCATTTTGGTGCACATAAGATTTCGGAGAATATCCGAAGAATTCCGGTTCGAAATATATCGTGCCCGGGATAGACCAAATGCACTGTTCAATATCGTGAAATGAATGACATTCTTCAAGCATAATCCAATATTCAGGAGACTGCGCGAGGCATAGGCAGTCATGGGAAAGATACAAAATGCTTTTCATGTCTCTGCCTCCGTCTCTGAACAGTTCTTTAGACAGGAGATTGTAAAAAAGCGGTGATAATTTGTCTTCGAAAAGAAAAACAAGTTCCATTGTCCTCGAAACGAGATCGCTATGCTGAGAGAGCTTAAGATAAACGCCTTTTCTATCTGAAAAAACATTGAGGGCACAAACAGTTTCAATAGAAAAAACTCCGTTCACCGAAGGAAATAATTCGCTGTGAGACAGGAGCGAACCCGAATTATCAAGGAGGACCATTCTGAATTTTGTCGATGAAGGACTTGAATATTTAAGAAACAGAATTTTAGTTTCAACTAATGGGCTCATAAAGTCGCAGGGTGTCGATTCGGTTAGCCTTCCGTCCGGGCCTCTGAACTCCGCGAGGGAAACAGTCATGCCTGAAGTTGCTGTAAGTTCTGACTGCGTAAGAGGTATTTTTCCGGCAATTTCTACTGCTTGCAGGGATAAGATGGCGATGAGAAAAATCATTTTCAGCGGATGTCGATTTTATAAGGGAACATGAAAAATATTTGGAGTGAATTTAATCCGGAAGGTCTAAAGACTATTTCATATCCTTCGGGAAATATTTCTTTCGCAAGCTTCAGCCATGCCCTTCTTTTGAGGTTTTTCAAATTCAATGAGGGTTCGGGATATATTTCTATGCCGATGCTCGTTTCTATTGGTATGTCAGCAAGATCTTTTGCGATGCTGACGGCGGTGGCAAGACCGCCTATAGTATCGGCGAGTCCGATTTCACAGGCTTCGGTTCCGGACCAGATTCGCCCTCCTGCTATTGACTCGACTATAGCTGAATCGAGATTCCTGTTTTTTGATACTTCGGAGGTGAAAAGGTCGTAGGCTTCATCAGCGTAGTTTTGGAGTATTTGGGTCTCTCTATCGCTCAGTTGCCTGTAAACAGACATGAAATCAGACGATAGATTTGTTTTTACAGTATCAACAGTAAGTCCTGTTTTCAGGAGAAGTCCGGAGAAGTCCGGTTTTATCATGAAAACTCCTATTGATCCGGTAATAGTGAATTCAGAACATACTATGACATCGCCATACATGGATATAAAATACCCTCCGGATGCGGAGACGTCCCCCATCGAGATCACTACTGGTTTTCTTCTGCTGGCATATTGGACCGCTTTGCCTATGGTAAAAGATGCATCAAGATCGCCGCCGGGACTGTTGATTCTTATGACTATGGCTTTTATCTTATCATCTTCCGCGATTTTTATTATGTATTCTGCGATTGAACGCGCATCCTGGGAATCGTAGGATCCTATAAGCGAATTGTCTCCGTAAGAAATCTCCCCTTCTATAAAAATCACGCATATGGGCTTTTCTCTTGAAAAAGCGTTGATATCCTGTGACAGATATTTTCTCGGGTGTATGGTGGCGTCCTTTAGATTCAGAGAATACATCAAGTTTTCAAAAGATTCGAGGCCGTCGACGAGGTTAAGCGATAAAGCCTTGGCTGCCGAAAGATATGGCCCGCTGTCGAGAATATCGTTGAACGGAAGAAAAAGTTTATCTCTACTTTTTTGAACTTCATTGACATAATTTTCGTGAATTGAAAAAAGGATCTTTTCGAGGTCTTCGCGTGAAGCGGTAGATAATGAAGAATCTGTCAGGACATTGGGAGCGGATTTATAGTCGCCTCTGCTGAAAACCTCCCATTTTATGCCGAGTTTATCAGATAGCCCTGAATAGAACATGACAGTGGCGGATAAACCGTTTATAAATAATGATCCTGTCGGAGAAAGAAAAATAGAGTCCGCCGCTGAGGCAAGATAATACTCTTTGTCGGATACGCCATAAAGATAAACAAACACTGTCTTGCCTTTTTTTCTGAAAAGTTCTATCTCCTTTCTGATATCAGAAATACTTGACCAGCCGTTGTCAATAGAATGGATTTCGAGAAAAATCGTTTGAATGCGCTCGTCGTTCCTGGCTTTCCTGATTGCCTGGACGATATCTTCGAGCGTCATGTCATTGTTTTCTGATATCAAATCGACGGGGTAATATCCGGGAATTTCCCTGTAGTTTCCTGAAAGCCTTATGTATAGGCATGAAGCGTCTTCGCCGGATCTGTATGAGATGTTCTTAAAAAAATCAAAAATCAAACGTGACAGGAAGGTCGTGAAGAAAAAGGCGCATAAGACAAATACCACCAAAGACAGTTTTATCAAAAGACCTTTTTTCATGTATCTTGATTCTGAAGACATTTAGGTATAGAATATGTTTTTTTTATAGTGTGTCAACTTTTTTTTCCGCCATGATTTCTAATTTTTTCGTTGACAAATAGTTTTATGATATTTATATTATCGAATTCCGGGGCGGTATCGTCTAGGGGTCAGGACGGGTGGTTCTCAGCCATCAAACCGGGGTTCGATTCCCCGTACCGCCACTTGCAAAAAAACTTGACTTTTTTATCTATAATTGTTAACTTAAACGTCTTAAATTTCGCTGGCGTAGCTCAGCCGGTAGAGCAGCTGATTTGTAATCAGCAGGTCGGGGGTTCAAATCCCTTCGCCAGCTAT
>JAFGIG010000083.1 GCA_016929715.1 Caldifarciminota bacterium | reverse complement strand
TTTACATATTGACCAATAATGCTAAAATACTTATAAAAATAAATTTTTGCCGAAAAGGAGTGTGACGATATACACTCGTCGTGATTTATGTTTAAGAACGTGCCTTCATTTATTGTCGAGTATTACAAAAAAAATCAATATTCCGGCAAAATCCAGAGTTCCGTCCTTCTGATTAACCTTTCAGGTTTTACCGGTATGGTTGAAAAACTAAAAACCATGGGCTCAGAAGGTTATTCTGAAATGAATAAATTCATAGCAGGCATCTATTCACCCATTACAGAGACTGTTATGAGGCATGGCGGATTCGTATCGAAATTTTTCAGTGATCAGTTTTTTGCCATTTTTCCCGATGAAAATTCATTATCTTCAGCAGAAAAAGCTCTATTGTGCTCTTATGAAATTTTAAAAAGCATGAAAGAACTTGCGAGATTGAAATCTCCTCTGGGCGAGTTTTATATTTTCTGCAGGATCGGCATCGGAACAGGCGCAGTTGAATGGGGGATTTTCGGCAAGAAAGAAATGAACTATTACTTCAAAGGCGAGGCTTTCAGAAGAGCATACGACACAAATCTCCATGGGACATTAAACCGCGTAACTTTGGACGAATGGACTGTTAACCAAATAACAGACGAAAAGTTAAAAGCCTCGGTTTCCAGACAGAAAGATTTGTATTTCGCCGAAAATATAAACATTGACATGACCTCTCGGGAAAATACAATGCCGGTTTTTTATTCTGAACATTCCGCAAATTTTTACTCTGCTGAAAACTTTATCAATGAAATCCAAAATTTCACCCGCCCATCGATATTACTCGTATCTTTTGACGACAGAGCTTTTGACAGCGAAGAAGAATTGAGGGATTTTCTTTCCTTTGCCTCCCAAAGCGCTGGACAGTCTCAGTCAGTTTTCGGGGGACTTGTTCAATTTTCCGTGAACCCTTATTTAACATATTATTTCGATGAAACCGACGAAGAGTGTTTTTCAAAAGCAATGAAAATATGCACACATTTTTCAGAAGATTTCAGAATTTCCACCAAGGCAGTTATGACTAAAGGCCCGTCCTTTTGCGGAGCACCTGAAACAGATTACTATTCGGAATTTATCTGTTTCAGCAGGGCTATAAACACTGCGGAGATGCTCATTTCACAAATGGACGAGCGGGGTTTTCTAATAACGGATGAAGTTAACGACTTCGCGAAGAAAAATGTAAAAACAGAACTTCACTCTTCATACATAGAAAAAGGATCCGTGAAAGAAACGAAGATATTCAGAGTAGTTCCTAACAAAACGTCTGAACCTGCAAAAGGTCTTTTCAAGGAGAGAATCCCTTTCGGTGAAAAATGCCTTCGTTTTGTCAATCCATTTTATGAAAAAAAGTTTGCCGGAGTCGTGTTAATTCGCGGAGAACAAGGCATTGGCAAAAGCTATTTCGCCGCAGAGCTTGCCAAAAGACTCAAATCAACATGCTATTACCTGCACTGCGGACAAGAACTGAATGAATCTCTAAAACCAATAAAGGATTTTTTTGACCACTTCTTCTTCAAAGACGTCATTTATCATGAAAAAAAAGACGTTTTCATTCAAAAATATGAAAATTTTCTGAGAAAATGCCAAGCCTCGACATCTGAGGGAAATGTCGTTTTGACCGAGGAATTGATACGAACACCTACTATTATTGCGAGCCTTCTCGGGCTGTCATGGGAAAATTCAGTCTATAACAGCATAGACCAGAAAAACAGATTTGAAAATCTTGTCTTCGCAGTAAAAAATTTTATACTTTCAACGGCTTTTTTGAGCCCCTTAGTCCTCATTTTTGAAGACATTGAAAATATTGACAAAGATTCTATAAAAATAATTCAAACCCTGACAAGAGACATTCAAAACCGCCAGATTCTCATCATAGCAACCGCCTTAAAAAATGACAAAAGTATTGAACTCTCTTTGGACGAAGATGTCCCCGTTCTTGAAATAGAACTTTCCAAAACTTCTATTCAGGCTCAGGAGGAAATAATATTTTCTCTTCTCGGCGAAGATCTTTCAGACCAGGACATCAACAGGGTCACTGCCGTATCTGCCGGAAATCCTTTTATCACAGAGCAATACTGCCTCTACATAAATGAGACATTAGGAAATTCTCAAAAAACCTCAGCTCCTTCCGATTTAAGAGACATTGTCTCTCTTAGATCGCAGGCTTGGAGGGATGATTTCAGGGAGACAATTTTTCTCTGTGCCGCTCTGGGATATCAATTCGAAAAGAATGTTCTCATAAAAGCCAACCCTATGAACATAACCCAAACAGAATTAGAAAAATTTTACGACGCTATTCTTGAAGAGGGAGTCGAAAAGAGGATATTTACCTATTTCTCATCTAACCACATTTACTTCAAAAATGAGGAATTTAGAAGACAGCTAATCGGCATTATCGAACCGGACAAAAAAAAGAGTTTGTTTTTATCAGCGGCTAAAACACTTGAGTCATTATTCGAAAATGACAAGACAAGATATACCCAAATAGCATATCTATACCAACAAGCGGGTGACGACCAAAAAGCGTGTCAATACCTCACATACTCAGCCGAATGGTCTTTTTACAATTTCAGGCTCGAAGAATCCTCCGATCTCATTATGAAGGCTTTCGACCTTCAAAACGACCTCGAACTAAAATTCGACCTCGCTCTTAAAATGTTCTCTGTTCAAAAAGAAGGAGATAATTTTCACATGGAAGATGATTTATTCGAACTATGCAAGGAGCGTTTTACTTCGAATTCAGACCATTCTTCTCTGATAAAACTCCTTTATTACAGGTCTTATTCCTACTTCAGAGGAGGAAAAAAAGAAAACGCTTTGGAATCAATCCGGGAAGCAGTCCGGACAGCCGTTCAAAACGGCAAGAAGGACATGCTACCCGAGTTATACAAATTTTTCGCTAATATTTCCTTCGAATACCGCGACTTCGACGGAGCTCTCGCCGTTGCTGAAAAAGCGGAGGAACTTCCCGAAGAGATAATAGAACCTCATCTCGGAAACATATATTCTATCAAAGGGACTGTTTTTCTCAACAAAGGAGACTTCGACAAGTCGCTCGAATTCTACGAAAAAGCTGTCAAATTTTTTGAAGAAACAAAAAATCCATCCGACCTCGCTCCTGTTTTAGACAACATTGCAAAGATCTACTTCAAAAAAGGAAAAGCCGGCAAAGGACTCGAATACAGCATAAAAGCCTTCAACGTCGGAAAAGAGATAGGTTCATACAGGACAATGGTAGTCAACCTGCACAATATCGGCGGCGTCTTCATGAAAGCGAGGGATTTTAACAAAGCCGTAAAATTTCTCGAACAATCCCAGAGGCTCTCGCGCGAGATTCAGAACTACAAACTCGAATCCTATATTCTTGACAAGCTCGGCGATATAGAAAGAGCGAGAGGATATATTGCTGAAGCAATGTCCTTTTATGAGAGATCGCTTGAAAACAGAATAAAATCCAAAGATTTATATGCCGCCGGAAGATCATACAAGTTCATAGCCGATGTCTTAAAGGGACAGCATAATTACGACAAGGCTAAAAACTATTATGTTCAGAGCATGTTATGTTTCAAAAAAGCAAATGACATAAAATCCCTCGCCGGTTCCATCGAAAGCTATGGAATAAACGAGTTTAACAAAGACAAACAGAACAAATTCAAAGCCCTTAAATGTCTTGAACACGCATGGAACATATACGAGAAGCTCAACGACTACGACAGGCTGACAAACCTCGAAAAGCTCATAAACCAGGTCACGTGGGAAGGGATAGACATCTAAGAATTTTTTAACTTTTCACCCTTCTTTATCAAGTTGAAACTTGTATTTTACGATTTGGTTTTTCAGCATCTTTTTAAAACTCCATTAACTATCACAAGAAAAACAATATCAAAACATGGGTTGATTTTATTCGGAAATAATAAACTTCCAGATACAAAAAAATCTGCCGAAAAGCGGCAGATTTATAAATTAAAATTGTGTTGTTTTATTTCTTTTCTTCTTTTTCGCAGCACCTCTTTTTTTCGCATGGATGATCTGCATTCTCACCATGGCATTCTTTTATCTGATCCTGAGTGCATTCTTCCGGCTTCACTTCTTTTCCGCAGTGGTTTTTCTTACACATCTGTGACTCCTTTTTTGAGCTTTTAACAGATAATCATGATACTCTTTCAAAAAAACTATCACCTGTTCTCTTTCGACAGAATAATGTGCGAAGTATCCTGTTTTTTTAGCTTTCACAAAACCGGCTTCTCTCAGTATTTTAAGATGTTGAGAGACAGCAGATTCCGATATGCCCGTGATTTTTGAAACTGCTTTTCCGCACAGGTCTCCTGACGATATGAGAGACATTATTCTTGCTCTCATCGGATCGAAAAGCGCTTTAATCTTTTTTTCACTGATTCTATTCATTAAGCATTCACTAAATTAATTAAGTAAACACTTTATAATATTTTGTTTGTTTTGTCAAGTTCAACAATTTGTTTTTGCGTCTAAAGCCATGGACCTGCACAGAAGCAGTGGACAGAAAGCATTTCAAACAGAATTTTCAGTTTTATTAAACCAAGAATAAAAATAGAAAAAGGCGCGGAAAGTTTTCCGCGCCTTTCATCCATTTACCTGCGTTGGATTATTTTTTCTTTTTTTCAGCTGTTTTGCTTTTGCCTTTTGTTTTTTTTACCGCGGCAGTTTTTTTGCCTTTTCCGCTTCCTGCAGTCTTCGCCATGAGCCCTCCTCTTTTGGGTGATAAAAACACCATCTTGTGACTCTGCAAACTTAAACTCTACATTTAGTGTTTTCAATAAATAGAGTATTTAAGCAAGAAGAATATTTCAACTTGATTTAAGCTGTAAAAAAATATCATTTTTGTTACAAATAAACCATATTTTACATTACCCGAACCAAATTATTATTGCTTTTTAACATTCAGATATTATCATATTATAGTAAAAAAAAGGGGAAACCATGATTAAAGTTCTTTTCGTCTGTGTTCACAATTCCGCGAGAAGTCAGATAGCCGAAGAGCTTCTTAAAAAATTCGCACCCGATATATTTTCAGTAGAAAGCGCCGGTCTCGAGCCCGGAAACATAAACCCATACGTAGTCGAAATACTAAAAGAAGATGGAATAGACATTTACGAAAAAAAGACAAACAGCGTGTTTGACTTTTTCAGGCAAGTCAGGAAATACAATTACGTCATTTCTGTCTGCAGTGAGAGCGAAGGGTCTAAATGTCCGATTTTCCCGGGCATCACAAAGAGAATTCATTGGAGTTTTGAAGACCCTTCAGTCTTCAAAGGAACCCAGGAGGAGATACTTAACTTAGTCAGAAGCCTTAAAGACAGAATAAAAGAGTCGGTTCTGCAATTTATAAAAGAACACGGGGACGGAGTCTGACTTTTCCAAAGACCGATGCACCTCCGTTTATCGGCTCAGGCATTCAAAAAGACGCATTATCAAAGCTTACAACTGTTTTTCTTCTTATTATTGTCATATTTTCTGACTTTTATCTCTCGAAAAGCGGATTTTACAACGACACCCCGCGAGTTCTTCTCTCCCTCGGATCACTTTCGGCTGTTTTTATCCTTTCTAAAAGAAATTTAAGGTCCATGGGTTTTTCAATAAAACCCCTACCGAGCTATAAATTCTGGATTATTTTGTCCGTTTCCCTTTTCGTATTTTCAGTTTTAAGCCTCTGTGTATACAGGTTGTTTTTAACCTATACAGATACAACATCTAACCAGGCGCCTTTACCCACTGAGTTTCTTTTTCGACAACTGAGATATTACGCTTTAGAGATACCTCTCCTTGAAGAGGCGATTTACAGGGGAGTCTTCTGCGTCTGTCTGCGTTCAGTTTTTGGTTTCAAAACCACAATAATTGTTTCAGGAATTCTTTTCGCTTTACTGCATTTTATTTACAGAAATCCCGGTATAGACAATATTTTAGGCGGTTTTTTTCTTTCCTGGGCTTTTCTTATAAGCAAGTCTCTTTTAGTCCCTTTTCTGTTCCACTCTGTCGGAAACAGCCTCTATTTATTTTTCATCGCCGTAAATTAAAATCATTATCATAATTATTTGCGAAAATTACATTTTATTGATATATTTATCTTTAATTTTCTAAAAGGAGTGATTATGTTTTCATTGATTTTCCTCCTGCTGTTTTCTTCAGTTTCCCAAACAGGACAAAGACAGATGCTCGTCAGAGTGTATGTCGAAGACTACAGCCTCTTGAAGCTCATCGACGACAAATCCCTTGACATCGCTGGCAGGGAATACGGCGAATACTGGGATATAGTTGTCACGCCGCAAAAATTCAATTCTGTAATCGCGTCCGGTTTGCCTTACGACATTGTTTCCGAAAATATTGAAGATCTGAAAGATCAGGTCAGGGGCGAATACCACAGTTACGACCAGGTTGTCGCTATTATGAGAAATTATGCCTCGACCTATTCGACAATTTGCAAGCTCGATTCTATAGGCAGGAGCTATCAAAACAGGTGGATTTACGCCTTGAAAATTTCGGACAATCCGTCGTATGAAGACCCTGACGAACCGGGTATCCTATTCGATGCACTGCACCATTCCAGGGAATGGGCGACAATAGAGGTTGTCCTCTTCTACGCCGACACACTCTGCAGGGGCTTCAACCATGACGCTACAATAACATCACTTATTAACAACAACGAAATATGGCTGATACCGATAGTAAACCCCGACGGGTATGTCTATGATTATCCGGGACAGAACATGTGGAGAAAGACAAGAAAGCCTTTCGGAAGTTCCACAGGAACAGATCCGAACAGAAACTACGGCGGCTGTTATTTAGGAGACAGGTTCGGAGACTGGGGGTCCGTGCCAGAAAATGCTTCAATAACCCACTATCCTTCTTCAGAAACTTTCTGCGGGGCTTACAACGGCTGGTCTGAAGAAATTTCAGCAATGGTTAATTTTCACAAGACTCACGAGATAAACGCCAACATAACCTACCACAGCTATGCCCAGGAAATTCTTTGGCCATGGGGACACACGAGCACCCTTTTGCCGCCAGACAACACTTTGATTGTCAGCATAGCAAATGGCATGGCTTCGAGAATCCAGAAAATTAATGGAGGAAACTATGTCGCGGGAGGAAGCCTTTACCCGACAACAGGTTCGACCGATGATTTCGTCTACGGGTACCATCACTTCATCCAGGGTTTTCCCTGCTTTTCCTACACTATAGAAGTCGGAACGGCGTTTTACCAAAACGTCAACAATCTAGATCAGATTGCCCACGAAAACTGGGAGGGAGCTCTTTATTTCGCCCAGCAGGCGGCGACTATAAGTCAGACATGCCCATCCAGAGTTTCATCTCCCGAAATAACAGCGCCGGACACAGCGTCTTCAAACGCATGCACAATAACATGGGCTCCCGTATACGCACCCTACAATTCCCCTGATGTCTGGCAGTTGGACAGGCTTTCGGGTTACTCTTATTCCGCGGACGGGATAGAGTCCGGAACTTCAAACTGGCTGCTGACAGGATTCAACCAGAGTTCTGCGAGAAAACACGCAGGAACATACAGTTTATACTCAGGTTCTCAGAACAATATAGCCAGCACTGCTCAGACCCGATACCCGTATATTGTCCAGCCCAACGACACTTTCTCTTTCTGGTGCTGGAATTATTCCGAGAATAACTACGACGTCACTATAGTCGAAGTTTCAGAAGACGAAAGAGAGTGGATTCAACTCGACACGAGATACACCGGAAACCAGCAGACATGGACTCAGAAAAAATACTCCCTTTCCCAGTGGGAGGGAAAAGCAGTATATTTCAGATTCAGGACTGTAACGGACGACAACACCCTTAACGAGAATTTCTATTTTGACGACATATATCCGGTGGCGAATTTCAGCACTATCGAGGTAATAGACAGCGTCATCTGCGACACTTTTTATACTGCGACTAACCTTCCTCTTGGTGAAACATATTTCCGCATCAGAGGGCACAACACAAGAGGCTGGGGCAATTACTCCAACACAGTCAAAACGATCATCGTTCAGGGCAACTCTGTAGAAGAACCGGTCCAGGGATTTGCCGGAAATGTTTCCGTGTTCAACAATTCCAAAAACATTGAGATAATTTACAGTTTCCCATCAGGTCATGATCTTAGTGTTAGAATTTTCGACGTCACGGGAAGACAAGTCGGCGACTACAGATATCAGAACCTTGCCGGCGACGACAGAATTCAGATATCTCCCGCGTCGGAAGGCGTATTGTTTGTTCACGTCAATTCAGGTGAAATAAACATTACAAAGAAAGTGCTTATAATCAGATAATAATCTTTTTATAAACAATAAAGGGCTGTTTTTAAAATGACAGCCCTTTTTATTATAATGCTCAAGGTGAAATAATACACAGAGAACTTTTAGTCATCATTGATCAAATTGTCTTTTATCCATTTGTTAAAATCCGATTTACCAGCTTTAAACAGCAATTCTTTCAGGGAGATTTTATTTAAGAATAGCCTGAAGACATCAGCGTATTTCCTGTAACTACCCCTTTCAGGATTATCTATTACCGCAGTGATTTCTTTTTTTGAAAAATCTATATCATTGTTCTTAAACTGATCCGCTGCAAATAATGCAAATCCTTCAAAAAACCAGACAGGGCCCATTGCGTCTTCGTCTCCATTTAATATTCTTATGTGCAGTCTGTGCGCGATCTCATGCGCTAAAAGTTTCTCATAACTCTCTTCTTCAACACCTTCGGGGTAAACCATGGCATAAAATTCGGGCGTCATCGCTATCAGGATATTATTTTCAAGGGCGGCGCAATAAGTGTCCGGCAATTCAACTCCCCCTTCAATTCCTGCCAGTAGAGCAAGTTCGGAATTGAACTTCTTCTTGTCGTCGAAAATCATAACTTTTTTCATAAAAGGTTCATAGATATGTTCTTCCCATCCGTGCTTGATCGCAAAACTTTCGATTATTTTCCTAGCTTTATCTAAATGATTTTCAAATTCAATTCTTCTTTTTTCCATGGATTGAGGTAAACAAATGTTGTAATCATCTTTCATCCGAAATTTCCTCCGATTCTGTTCCAGACTTTATCAGGATGCCATAGAAATTCTTTTCCCAAAATCATTCTCTTTGCCTTTTTGGTTTCAACAAATCCGGACTCGATAAGGAATTTTATTCCCTCTGTGTTTTCTCCGGGAAGAGCCGCTGTTTTTTTCGATTGCATTCTCGCTTCCATGAGTTTTATTCCGGCTTCGGGGTTATCCGCCAGAATCAAACCCTCTCCGAGTTCGGTAAGATAAAAACCTCTCAAAGAATTTCCTTGTTTTAGAACGAATCCTCCACTGAGTTTGTCCAAAAGAAGTTCTCTTCTTTTTTCTCCGGTTATTCTCGTGTCCATTTTCAAAACGTCTTTGATGTCTTCCTGAGTCAACTGCCTGATAGAAGAATCAGAATTCTGAATTTCCGTCTGCTTTTCGGCTTCGAAGAACACATATTCTGTCTGTTCCCGGAATCCGGCTTTTTCATATAGCGGAAAACCGAGTTCTGTCGCGATCAGAGAGACGCTTTCACAGCCGGATGTGATTTCGAGAAGGTCATCCACTATCTTTCTTCCCAGACCCTTGTTTCTTTTGTCATTTCTGACAATAATATGCGCAAGCCAGGCTATATTTTCAAAAATTATCGCGGCGCCGACGGCGATTATCCCGGAACCTTCAGTGAGCTTAACAGGCCGGCAAAATTCTTTTGAGGCATAGAACTCAAAGGCCGGAACGATGTCTCCCCAACCCTCCGGCTGCAAAAGCCGGAGTGATGTTTTATCGTCTTCTGTAATTTCTTCAATTGCCTGTGAAATCATATAAAAATTCTTTAATAAAAACTTTGCCTTTTATATCAAAATCGATACCCTCCATCTCGAGAAGAGAGCGTTTCATATTCTCTCCCCCCTGGTAACCTCCAATAGATCCGTCTGAGCGGATCGCCCTGTGACAGGGAATGACAAATGGAAAAGGATTTTTTGAAAGAGCTCTGCCGACAGCTCTTGAGCTGTTTGGCGAATTTAAAAATACGGCAACCTCTTTATATGCACAGATCTTTCCACGCGGGACCCTGCACATTGCCTCCAAAACTCTTTTTTGAAAAGCCCCGCACACGCTTAAATCGAGAATATCTGGGTCAAATTCAATTTCCCAACCTTTCAACAGCGCAGAAAGATTATATACAAAATTTTTAATTCTCTCCTCAACCAAATAATTTTCTTGAGGTTCATTAGGGTTTTCCGGCGCTCTTTTTTCTTCGCCAATTTTAACGGATGCTATTTTAAATAACCCGTCTTTTAATGTCCAAAGTATCCGGATTTTTCCGAATTTCGAGTTTATTGTGTATACCGGCAAAATCTGTTTATCCTCTGCGTCAGATATCTTTTCTCGGATTGTCAATACAAAGATCGACGATTTTTTCAGTTTGCGCCTCTCCGGCACACAAAACCGTATCGGCTCCCCCCCAGTATATTTTTAGCGTTCCGTCTTTTTCAGGGACTGCTCCACAGGTGAAGACAACATTGTGGACATACCCCGTCACTTCCCACGGGTCTTCGGGCTGTAAAATCCAGTCATCGGAAATCCCAATGATTTTCGACGGGTCCCCAAGATCGTGCAGAGCCGCACCGAGCCTGTAAATCGCACCGTCCATTGTCTTGAAAACACCGTGATAAATATTGAGCCATCCTCTTTCAGTCTTGACGGGAGGTGCCCCTGGGCCGATTTTCATTTCGTCCCATCTGTATTTTCCGGGTTTCATGACGACTTTTGAGTCTCCCCAGTGGACGAGGTCCGGCGAATATGATATCCAGACAGACCAGGGCGATATCTCCGAATGAGGCCTGTCGAGCCTCGCATATCTGCCGCCGATTTTTTCGGGAAAAACGACGACATTTCTGCAGTCAGACTGCGTCACCAGTGCGACTCTTTCAAGCGAAAGAAAATCTTTTGTTTTCGCCAGCGCGACGCGGACGCCGTGTCTCGAATAAGCGCTGTATGTCAGAATGTATTCACCGTCAATCTCGCTTATCCTGCAGTCTTCGACTCCGTATTCTTCGTATTCAGAGAAAATCCCTTTTTCAGAGGGAAAGATAAATGGCTTTTCCCTTACAGTGAAATAGTATCCGTCTGAACTGTCGGCTATACCGATTATAGACCTGCCGTTTTTTCTGTGCGAACGGAAAAGCATGACATAGCCGTCCCCGTATTTTGCGACTCCGGCATTGTGAACCGTTTCAACTTCATAGGGGACATCCTCTTTTGTTAAAATAGGATTCCCTCTAAATCTTTTTATAATCTCTTTTTTCACAGCTTTTTCCTTTTACCGAGTATTTGTCTATAGACTTCAATATAATCAAGAGCCATTCTGTTTTGTGAAAACCTTTTTTCCGCATTTTCTCTGCATTCACTTCTTTTTATTCTATCCAACTCAAAAACACAATCAGAGGCCTGACGGACATCTTTGACAAGAAATCCTGTTTTGCCGTCATCAATAATTTCGGGCATACTCCCTCTTTTGAAAGCTATTACAGGTGTTCCGCAAGCCATCGCTTCCACGACTGACAGCCCGAAAGGTTCGTCAAAATTAATTGGATGGACAAGAGCATCGGCATTTCCGAGCAGTTCGTCTCTTTCTTCGGGGCCTACGCTTCCCACGAATTCTATTTTACCTTTACACAAAAAAGGCCTGACATGATGGTCGAAATAACCTTTATCCTGGATAATACCGGCCATCAGTAATTTTTTTCCTGTTATTCTCGATATCTCCACTGCTTCTTTAGCGCCTTTATCCCTGTGGAATCTGCCGAAAAAAAGAAGATATCCTCCTTTCGGATTTTCTCTGTAGGTGAAGTTTTCAAGGTCTATTCCGTGGTGTATAGTCTTTTCGTAGGAAAGCCATGGAGACCTGTCCGAATCGCTAATTGAGACATAAAATGCTGATTCATCGTATTTTCTATAGACTTCTACTATTTTTTCGGATGAAAACCCGTGTATTGTCGTCAATACGGGTGTCCTGACAAGTTTTGAATATGTCAGCGGCAGAAAGTCAAAATTGTTGTGGATTATGTCGAATTCCGAAGCTCTTTCAAAGCAGTTGGCGATGTGCAGACCCTCCCAAACTTTCGGGTCCATATCCTTGTCTTCTTCATATCCTCTCGGACAGACTGAATATAGCTTTGCACCGGTCTCTGAGTCGCCTGTCGCGAATAAACTCACGTCGACGCCAAGCTCAAGGAGTTCTTCAGTCAAAAGAGAGCAAACCCTTTCCCATGGTCCGTAATGCCGGGGAGGAGTTTTCCATGCTATGGGAGCAAGAACAGCTACTTTCATCTAATCTTACACATCAATCAGATGTCATGGCTTTGACAAGTTTGTCGACATCTACGGCGGCAAAACTTGTCGCATAATCCGACATCGCGTATGGGATTATAAGCCTTTTTCCGTGGATAAGCGCTCCGCAGGTGTAAACAACGTTGGGAACATACCCCTCCCTCTCGTTTTCGGCCGGTTCTAAGAGAGGATATTTCAGCCTGCCTATCACTTTTTCAGGATGTTCCTTGTCTAGCAAAAAAGCTCCTATGCAGTATTTCCTCATGGGTCCAACCCCGTGACTCAGAACGATCCAGCCTTCGTCGGTCTCTATGGGTGATCCGCAATTTCCGAGCTGGACAAACTCCCATGAATATGTAGGCCTCATTAAAATCATAGGGTCATACCAGAAGTGGATGTTTTCCGAATACATCAAGAAAAGATTTTCATTGTCCTGACGGGACAGCATCGCGTAAAGTCCGTTAATCCTCTTTGGAAAAAGCGCCAAACCTTTGTTTTTAGCTGCCGGTCCGTTTAAGGTAATAAACTTGAACGACACAAAATCTCCTGTTTCTATCAGCTGAGGGAGAATCGTCTTGCCGTCAAAAGCAGTGTATGTGGCGTAATAAAGACGCCTGCCGTCTTCTTCGGTAAGCATGACAAATCTGGCGTCTTCAATCCCGTTGCTGTGACTCGGGGAAAAAGGGAAAATTGCTTTTTCAGATGTTTTTTGGGTTTTTTCAAAAGTGACTTCGTAATTTGAATAAGCCAAGACAAGCAGATTTTTTGCGGTCTGCTCAATGTCGCCGCCGGGACGTTGAAATCCGTATTTCGCCCTCTCAATTTTTTCATAAAGCTCTGAAATTGTAAAATTTTGCGGCAATTGCGAGAGAACATTCCTGCTGAAATCGTTAAAAAAATTAAGTTCTGTCAGTTTTCTTGAAAATAAATCTTTCTGGTATAGTTGATTTGGTATTCTCTCGGGTTCATCAACATAAGGCGTCGGTTCTTTTATTGTGATTTCAGCTTCTTCCGAGACAGTTCCCTCTCTGAAGACTATCGAGGAAATGTGACCTTCTCCCGTCGCCCTCAGGCTGAGAATAAATCTCAGAGATCCCTTGGTCAGGTTCTTCTGATTTGGGTGGGGGACAATTGAAGGGTTAAAAAGCGCCGCCGATTCGAGAGAGTATTCCTGTGTGAAATAAGCGCCTATAAGCAGTTTTCTCTCTTCAGAAAACGGTGCGTCTGTAATTGTCCACCTGCGAACGTTTTCGAAATTCCTTCTGAAAACGCTTTTTATATCCTGATGTCTCGTTTTGAAATCAGACAAAACTTGTTTAAGCGATTCGATTGTTTGCTTTTCAGAAAGACTCATCACTCTGCCGATTATTTTTTCTCTTCTTCCTGAATCCTCCGGTATAAAAGGCCTTATCAAAACCCTGTTGTGGGAGGGTTTTAGAAGAATTGATTTTCTTTCGACTTCGATTTTTTTCACAGATCCCCTTTATTCGATAATTGGAACCGTATATTGCATTTTATTCTGTTCTGAGCTGAAACCGTGCATTGCCAGAAGCGATAACAACCAGGCTAAAGTGGACTCCGCTCCCTGATTCATATTAGCTCCGTCAGGAGTAAGCCCGTCTCGGCATCCTCCGGTAGCGAAATCGTAAAGAGGTTCATTAAGAATATTCTGTCCGAGAAACCAGTTAAAAACAAGATAAGCAGTATTGCTGTAATGCTCGTTTCCAGTCATGTTGTATGCCAAAAGGCAGGTTTCGAGCATAGACTGAGCTTCTATGGGTTGTTGGTCAAAATTCGCTTTTCCTTTTCCCTTTCTCAACCAATCCCTGTTGCCTATAGGTGAAAAATAATTGCTCTCTTTCTGTATTTCAATCAGCCAGTTCAGCAATACAAAGCCCATTTTAATCATATCATCGCGCTGCATCCACTGTCCCGAAAGCAGAAGAGCCTGAGGGATTTTCGCATTGGCATAGAAAAGCTCGTCGTCGAACCATAACCATTGTTTGTCGGGTCTGTTTTTGAATTTTTCAAAGAGAAGATTCGCGAGTTTTTCTCGCATCCTCCTGATTTCACTGTCGCCTGAAAACCTCGCCAGATAAGCGTGCATCCCGACTAAAGCGAACGAAACTGATCTCGGATGAAGGAGTTTTTCCATAATGCCGACAGCCTTATGAAAAAGAGTAGTGCTCAAGGCGACACAGCTTTTATCCCGAGAAAGAGCCGCGCAAACGCCGAGGCTCCATATAGCCCTTCCCTGGCTGTCTTCAGAACCTTTTTCTTCGAGCCATTTTCTGTCGAAAGACATGAAATTCCTGAAACAGCTTTCTCTATCGTTATATGCATATTTAATAAACGCGAGATATTTCTTCTGAAAAGTCAAAAATTTCGGATCTTCCGGCATCAAGCTCTGAGCCATGACAGTTGCAATAAGCGCTCTCGCGTTGTCGTCCGTGCAGTAACCGTGGTCATAATCCGGAATCGAATAAGACGCGTGCTGCAGGATACCCGTCTCATCGGTCATCAAGAAAACGTGCCTGAATTCGATTTCAGGCAGACTCGTCTTGTCCTGAGCCAGAGTTTTCGTGCTGAAATAAAGCTCGGTTTTCTTTGTTCTCTCGTCTTTCACCTCATTGAGAGCGGCAAGATAATCTACGGCGACCTGACTCCAGACTGCCCTTCTTAGAAACGTGTATGCTCTTTTCCTCATGGCGTTTCTTTTGACATCATCTTCGAGGAGTTCCGATACCGCTTTTGCCATTGCCTCAGAATCACGGAAATTGACAAGAATACCTCTATCCGTCGAAATCATCTCCTTCGCATACCAGTAGGGGGTTGAAACCGTTGCTTTTCCCACTCCCATGGCGTATGCGAGGGTTCCCGAAACAATCTGAGATTCGGATAAATACGGAGTGACATAGACATCGCAGGCTCCGAGAAATTCACAGAGTTCATTTCTCTCGACGAACCTGTTGAAAAACATTATATTCTTATCGACCCCCGCGGCTTTCGCTCGCCTGACAAGGTTTTGTCTGTATTCTTCTCCCTGGGTTTTTTTTATATTCGGATGAGTCGCCCCTACGATTATGTAGACCGCATCGTTGTGCTTTTCTATTATTTTAGGCAAAGCGTCTATCATGTATTCAATTCCCTTATTCGGGGAAAGGAGTCCGAAAGTCAGAATTACTTTTCTGCCTTCCACTCCGAACTGGTCTTTGTAAAAATTAGGATCGACAAAAGGCATGTCGGGAATGCCGTGATGAATTAATACTATTTTTTCCTCGGGAACACCGTATATATCTTTGAGAAATTCGCAGGCGGTTTCTGACATGACTATCAGTTTTGCCGAAAGAGAAGCTATTTCAGAAAGGGTTTTTTTCTGGCCGGAAGTAGGTTCTTTCAGGACTGTGTGCAGTGTTGTAACTACAGGCATTCTCAGCCTTCTTATTAAAGTGACTATGTATGAACCGTTTTCCCCTCCGAAAATGCCGTATTCGTGCTGAAGGGACACCGCGTCTATCTGGCTGATGTTGAGATAATCCGAAGCGAGAGAGTATTCGCTCGATTTATTCTGGTTGATTTCAAAACGGACTTCTTTCGGATATTTATATCCCTCAGGCCTGTCATTCATCGCCACCGCCCAGCATTCAATCCCTTTACCGGCGCTGGAGACTGCATTCACTAGGTCGGTAGTGAAAGTGGCGATGCCGCACATCCTTGGCAGATAATTTCCTATTACAGCTACCGATCGCACTCTTTCCATTTTATTTCTCTTTTCAGTAATTATATTTGCGGAACCAAAATTTTTCAAAATTTATTTATTCAAATTTCTTTTCAATGAATTTTGAATTCATCGTCCTGAGGACGCCAAGATAGTCCATGGAAAATTCGAGAACATCTCCCGTTTTCAGATTTTTAGGATTTTCCACAAGGTCTATGACAAACATATCCGAACTTGCCCCTATGATGGAATAAGATTTTTCCACAGGGAAAATATGGTTTTTATCTACATCGAGAATGCCGATGTCGATTATAGCCCTGTAAGAATTCTTTTTCTTTTTTTTCTCCTTATAATCAAGGGACTCTCCTTCAACATTTGTTCCCATCTCTCCTATAGGTATGTTTGGTTTCTTTTTGAGTTCAATTATTTCGCAGTGAAGCTTAAAAACATCCGAATATAGACCTTTCATTATTTTATCGTTGTAGACGTCCGTTCCTACAAAAAGAGTCTCCCCTACCCTGAAATGATTTATGCCCTTGGGTAAAAGATTTTGAAAAATCAGGGGTATCGTCACAGAAGAGCCCCCTGAGAGCAGAGGAATATTTCTACCGAACTTCGCCTCAATAAGCTGTTTATAAAGGCTTAGCTGTATCAGTTTGTCGTGGTTAGGCAAGATGCCATTAAGGCACGCCAGATTCGTCCCAATGCCGACTACATCAATATTCGGCAGATTAAATATTTTTTCATAAAAATCGATGAGCCTGTCTCTCATCACCCCTTCCCTGAGCTCTCCCATCTCTATCATTATAATTATTTTGTGTTTTTTCCCCTGCTTGAGAGCTTCTCCGGACAGCATTTCGACCGTCCTCAGCTCAGTGTTAAGGCTTATGTCGGCATATTTTACGACACTGGGCAGTGATTTCTGAGGCGGGGGTTTGATGTAAATGGTCTCAACTCCGGGATTTATGCTTTTGACGGTTTTAAGGCTGGAAAGTCTTGAATCGCAGACCTGACCAACATTTAATTTCAGCACTTCTTCGAGAAATTCCCTGTTTCCGCAGAGAAGCTTTGTGACGACCGCCCATTTTATTTCTTGTTTTCTGAAAAGACTGTCAAGATACTTATAGTTAGAGCTTAGTTTTGATCTGTTCAATGTGATCTTAGCCATATTGCTACTTGACAAGTCTCATTTCGAGATACTTGTTCGTGAAACCATATTTTTCGTATAAAAATTTCGCCGGGTTGTCGGCTTCTACGTGGAGTTTTATATTTCCGCTTGAAATCTCTATTGTCTTTTTCATCAGTTCCTTGCCGATTCCTTTTCCCCTTTCTTCCCTCTTGGTCGCGATATAGACAAGTATATTTTCAGGGATGTAGTCTTTCATCCCTGTCTTGTTGACGACGACCGCGCCGAGAATTTTTTCCTCAGAATTGTAAGTCAGGACAAATCCGCCGAAAGATTCAATGTTTTTCAGGGCGTAATCCACCGCTTTTTCTATTGCCGGTTTGGGATCTCCGTATTTGTCTAAATTTTCATAGAGGAAATCTATGATTTTAGCTTTTTCCATCGGTGCCGGTCTGTTATCTGGTCCGTAAATTTTTATCTCTGTCATTACATAACTCCTTTCTCATGGGGCAGGATTAGTATAGAGCTCCAAAAATCGCAACATACAATCCTGCCGTCAGGACTTCGACCCATGAATTTTCTCTGCGAAAGCCAAAACATGTCCGTCAGGGTCCATGAAATAGCATGCTCTGTCTCCCCAATCTCTTTCTTCAATCGGACTTATTTCCAATGCCCCTGCGCTTTTTGCATTCTCATATTCAAACTGCAAATCATCAACATATAGATATAATTCGCATCTTGGAACACCGTTACCTTTTGAAGGATGCGGCGTCTTTTCTTTCAATATAGATGCTATTCCGTCATTTGGCATCAGTCCGATTCTACAGTTTTCAAAAACATTGAACTCGGTCATACCCGGGACGTCTAGATCGGGGTTTTTTCTGAAAATTTTTTTGTAAAACTCAGCACTTCTTTTCTGGTCTTTGACATAAAATACTATTAGGAAATATCTTACATGTTTAAGCACTTTAATCTCCATTTTATGATTTTCTTGAAAATTTTAAGAATTTATTTAAGAATAAAAACATCAAATATACATTTTATCATAACATCCATGTAAAAAAATGTCAAGACTAAGGCAGAAATGAATAATTTATATAGGATAATAAAGAATCCGCCTTATAAAATTTTTTACAAGACATAAAACACCTGACAGATTTACTTAAATATCATGTTATCATTCCGACTATACCTATGTATGTTCCCGCCTGAAGCTCAGAATGTTCTATAATCTCAAAAAAAACCTTAAAGCCGGCATTTTCAAGAAGATTCTGCCAGGTTTTCTTTGGAAATATTCCGTTTATTGATAGATCACTTTCGTATCGTATTTCACCTTTTTCGTTTTTCAATATGTAAGCAAAATAAGTTTCTGTCAGATTGTCGTCCGGGTCGTCATCTCTCATCCATTCCAAATACCTCATGCTTCTTTTTTTTCTGTCATGTCCGCCGTGGCTCGTTTGAGTCTTGAAAGTCTCTTTGAAATAATCCGGCGCTATGAACAAAATCCCGTCTTCTTTCACGTGCTCCCGTGCTGTTGTAAAAGTCTTCAGCAGGTCTTCCTCTGTCGTCATATAGATTATTGCGTCGTGAATGAAGATTAAGTCGAATTTTTTCCCGAGTCTTACCGACCTCATGTCTCCATTTATATGCTCGCATTCTGGATTTAACTTTTTGCTGACTTCAAGCATTTGCGGAGACATGTCCGTCAATGTCATTTTGTAATGCTTCTTAAAGAACGAGGCGTTGTTTCCTCCTCCGCTTCCCAGTTCGAGAGCTGTTTTTATGCCTTTTTTGTATTTTTCGATTATCCGAATATATAGGTTTGATTCTTCCTCGTAATCCTCAGGTGCCGATAAAATCGGCCACCAATCAGCGAGTTCATTGTAGAGTTTCATTTTAAACCCCTTTTTCCTTTAGCCTGTATCATCAGCAATAAAAAAATCACCGCTGTTCTCCTGTGAAGAAACAGTGAGTTCCTTAAAAATATCATCAAGTATTTCTTTTGTCTTTTTCGGGTCCTGAATGTTAAGAATAAACTCCCTGATGCCTCTTTTCGACATGGTTTTTGCTATAAAAGAGAGAATTTGTATCTGAAGATCTGCGTCGTCGTGAGGAGTCAATATGAGGAATATCAGCTGTGAAGGTTTACCGTCAGGAGAATTCCAGTCTACACCGGTTACTCTTTTGCCGAAAACCAGAACAGGTTTTTTCAGCTCCTTCATCCTTGCGTGAGGAACGGCAATGCCTTCCTCAAGGGCAGTGCTTATCAGTTCTTCACGCGACATCACTTCTTCCATTATTTTCTCTTTTGCCAATCCGCTAATTTTCGAAGCAGTCAGACAGAGAGTTTCCAGAGCTTTTATTCTGTTTTCTGTTCCGAGATCTTCAATTACGCCGTCAACAGGGACATGAAGGATCTGTGTCCCTCTTCCTCTTCTCTTGACGGCAAGTGAAAGCCATGGCCCGAGCGTTATAGATGAGATTATAGCCCCTGCTATTATCGCTACATACACGGTCTGTGTTATGAGCCCCAGTTCGACTGCGAGAGTGCTTATCACAATGTGCATCTCTCCTCCCGGAGTGTGGAGAATAGCTATAACCGCTCTGTTTTTTTTCGGGACTTGCGCCAGTAAAGAGCCTATATAAGCGGCAGACAATCTTGCTATAACGCCGATTACAGTAATAAACGCCACAAGAAATAAATCCAGATTCGCCAAGACGTCGAATTTCAGTCCGATATTGACGAAAAATATGGGAACAAAGACGGCATGGACGATATGCGAAATTGTCGAACGGTTTTTTCAGAGAGATCTTTCGCCTCTCCCGCTATCATTCCGGCAATGAAAAATCCGAAAAGCGCGTGAATTCCTATTTTTTGCGTCATTGCTCCGAAAGCGAGACCTGTCAGGACGACTGCGGTTAAAGCGTAACCGGAATTGTCGTGCGTCCTTTTCTTTATCTGAGTAATGAGAAACGACAGAGCTGTTTTACCGAGGGTTAAAGCTAAAATCGTAAATACCACTGTCATGCCCGCGATTTTCAAGGCGAATAAGGGATTGAACGAATCCTGAGAAAAAATTCCGAGAACAATAGTGAAAATCATCCATCCGATTATGTCATTTATTGACAGGCATGAAATTACGAGAAATCCCATGTCGGTTTTGAGAAGCTTTAAGTCTCTCATAGCTCTTATGGCAACCGGCATCGCGCTTATTGTCATAATCGTTCCCAGAAAGAAGGTGAAAAGAATTCTATTGCCGGGGTCGACCATGTATTTCGTGGGAAGAAAAAAAATAAAAGCTCCGCTTATTATTATTGGCAAAATAATATCCGCCGCGGATATTTTTACAGCTTGATTTTTCTGTTTCCAGACACTGGAAAAGTTTACTTCGAGGCCCGTTGAAAGAAGAAGGAGGAGTATGCCCGTCCACGCTATTGTCTCGAGCATATTGCGCTGTATTATCTCGTCGGGAAACAGAGCGCCGAAAAAATTTGGAAAAAATCGGCCGATTATAGTCGGGCCCCATATTATGCCGACGAGCATGTCCGCTGTGACCGTAGGCTGTTTAAGCCTTGAAAAAAGCAAACCGAGGAGTTTAGCTGAAGAGAGAAGGATAAAAATCTGGACTAAAAATAAAAGGATATGA
>JAFGIG010000012.1 GCA_016929715.1 Caldifarciminota bacterium | reverse complement strand
GTGGACAATTGAAGATCCGTAAAATCTGTGAGCCCTGAAAGAACTTATGACGTCAAAGACGTCGCATGTCCCGTCAAGGTTATAATCCCTGCTCTCTACAGCGTCTCTGGCTGCCAGAAGAGCCGGATACAAATTTGACGGATTGGGATGGTTGACCGAGTTGCCCATATTTTTAAATGCAGTAAGGCCGCTTATATTGACTGCAGAAAGAGCCGAAACAAAACCCGAATAGGCTACGGAAATCCAGGGCTGTTCTTCAGGTTCTTGGGGATAGTGGACTATTATGAGGTGGTTGTCCTTTAAGACGGAATTGGATGTCCAGTCCATCATTCTCGTAATTACGAGAGAACCCTGAAGGGTGGTGTCGTTTGCTGTCATGGGCCCCCAGCTCGAAAGACTCGCGCAGTTGAAAGCTTCGACGAGCTCGTCAATGGCGCTGGCCAACAAAATGTCTATGGAATCTACGTCCCTTCCGAGGACCTGACACCAAGTGCTCTCTCCGGCGGCCTCTATACCATGAATCATGGCTCCGGCTTCTGTGAGATATTCGTTTTTCAGATAGAAGTTAGAGACGAAAAAAGATCTCGCGGAGTTATAGAGTCCAGCGTTGTTGTAGAAAATACTGCTTAGAATATAATTTCCAAAAACGTCTTTTATTCTCGGAGCGAGCAGATATCCGTGAGCAAAACCCCTTTCCTCGTGTGTTCCAAAAACTCTCAAAACGAGCATATTCCTGTCGACTCTCGTCGTGTCACCGTTTACGCATTGACCGCTGGCGCAAGCCGTCAAAATTAAAAGAGCCGCAAAAAAAACAGAAAATACCTTCATTATTCCTCCCGCAAGTTATAATCTGAAATTTTATTCGCCTATGAAAAAATACAACAATCCTTTTATCTTTCCAAGGTTTTCGGGGCAAACCCTGATATTTTCATCAAGCCTTTCCGGACTGAATCTGACAGCGTCAACTTTCGACAAAAAAAGAAGAAATTCGGCAAGTTCTCCTCTTTCTGTTCCCGATATCATGCAGAGCTCATCTACGTTCATAGAGCCATCAAGGTTTTCAAGCCAGGTCACAGCGGCGGAATCGAGAAAAGGATAGAACTCAGCCCACCTCGAACCGCACCTGTATGGTGTTCCTCCGGAGACCGCAAATAGCGTGTCCACTCTTGACGGGATTTCATAAATTTTCTCAAGGGCCTCTCTTTTATAGGGATACAAATCTCCAATCCAAGCCCCTGCTCTTTCTGAGGTCAGAAAAACCAATGCGTCATAAATTGCCCATGACATGTGTGAGCAAACGGGCATTCCCGCCCTGCTCTTTCTTGTCGTATCTGTCAGGATGAGGACGATATCTTCTGATATGACTGAATTATCTTTCGTGTAGATAAGGCTTTCCCAGGGCATCGAATACATCCTTGTATAGGGGTCGTTTTCAATCCGGCTGTATTGTGCTAAAATCTCACTAAATTCAGGAAGATGAAAAAAGACGAAACTCAAAAAAAGGGTCATGAGGACACTCATTCTCACTCCTATCTCCCGATTCACAACTCTGTGACGGATTTCTACATCCATGTTCCTCTGTGCGTAAAAAAATGCCACTATTGTAATTTTACATCATTCCATTCCACCGACAACAGGATTTCTCAATATCTTTCGGGCATCGAAAAAGAGCTTGCAGGATTCAAACCTAAAAATACTCCTAGAACTCTTCACGTCGGCGGAGGGACGCCGAACATCCTCAGGGGAAAAAATGCCGTCTCATTCATATCATGCCTTCAAAATGCCGAACTCACGCATCCCGCAGAAGAATTTGCAGTCGAACTCAATCCTGAATTGGTTGACCGCGACTATGTCAGGTTTCTGACACTCGAAGGCGTGACAAGGCTTTCTCTCGGCGTCCAGAGCCTCAACGAAAAAAAACTGCGTTTTCTCGGGAGAATCCATGACTCTGATACGGCAGTGGAGGCTTTCAAATCCTGCAGAGCTTCCCACGCGAAATCAGTTTCCGTCGATTTTATTTTCGCTTTGCCAAAAGAAGACGAAAAGACTCTAAGAAAAGACCTCGAAAACATTCTTTCCCTGTCGCCGGACCACGTCTCGGCTTACGCTTTGACAATAGAAAACGGATGCCGTCTCTTTGACGACCTTCAAAAAAACCGCTTCAAACCTCCTGAAGACGATAAATTTTTGTCGCTTTTCACCCTGACCGGAAAGATTCTTAAAGACGCGGGATACGAGAGGTATGAGACAAGCAATTTCAGAAAATATTTTTCAGCCCGGAGCGTCCACAATTCCCATGTCTGGAGCGGAAAAAACTATTTAGGATTCGGGCCTGCATCAGTCTCGCGCATAGGAAACATAAGGAGCAAAAATGTCACAGATTTACTTCTCTATTCAAAAGGAAAAATTATCACCGAATCAGAAGAAGTCACAGAACAGCAGAGAAGGCTAGAAATTCTCATGACAGGTTTGAGGACAAAAGGAGGCATTCGTCTCGGTGTTTTTAGTAATTTCGAAAGAAACAAAATCGAAGGTCTTATAGAAAAAAAATTAATTTCAGTAACGAAAACGCGCTGTCTTGTAACAGAGGAAGGCGTCCCGCTCGTAGATGAAATAACCGCTCTTCTTTCGACCATGATATAAAAGTGATAATACTTTTTTCTTAATTTTAAGATCAATTACAACTTTAACCACGAAGCGTCGGAAATTAAAACCGGACCCGGTTAAAATCCTTGACATTGCTTTCGGATTATTTATAATTCTTATTCCCGGAGGGGTAGTGGTGCAGTTTGGTTAGCACACTGGCCTGTCAAGCCAGAGGCCGCGGGTTCGAGTCCCGTCTACCCCGCCATTTTCTTTACCCTAATTTTCTGGTATTTTTTAGATCAATAAACCTAAAAAAGGGATTTTTATGAAAAAGCTTTTGGACATGCCTTTTGCTGTCAAAATTTTTGTCCTCTTCCTTCTGTCGATTAATTTGCTTTTCGCACCTCTTTCATCCGCGCCTTTTGAACCCGACTGGTCCTATGTCACGGATTTCCTCTATGCAAATTTCGGCCTTTCTGTTTCTTCTGCAGGAGACGTAAACGGCGACGGTTATGACGATATAATCGCCGGAGCACCCTATCTTATGAATGGGCAGGCATTTGAAGGCGCTGCATTCGTCTTTTACGGATCAGAAAACGGACTTTCTTCGTCTCCGGACTGGTCGGCAGAATCCGACCAGGTAGAAGCCCAATTCGGATGGTCTGTTTCATCCGCCGGCGATGTCAACGGCGACGGCTATGACGACGTCATAATAGGTTCCCCTCGATTCGACGCCGAACAGAACGACGAGGGGGCGGTTTTCGTCTATTACGGCTCAAAAAAGGGTCTGTCCCTTGAACCCGATTGGACCTTTTGGTCTGAAATGGAAAATGCTTTTTTTGGATTTACTGTTTCATCCGCAGGCGACATAAACGGAGACGGTTATGACGATATTATTGTCGGAGCGCCTTATTATTCAGAAGATTTTGAAGACGAAGGAGCAATCCTCGTTTTTTTGGGATCTACATCAGGTCCCGGGCATGAACCTTTTTGGATATACAGATCCGGTCAGGATTGGGCTAATCTCGGGCACTGCGTTTCCTCTGCAGGAGACGTAAACGGCGACGGGTTCGACGACATAATCGCCGGAGCGCCATACTTAAATTTCGAGGAAAATGAATACGGCTCTGCTATTGTCTTTTACGGAAGCGCCACAAGTCTTTCAAATACTCCCGACTGGTCGGCGATGCCCATACAGATAGGCACGGAATACGGAACTTCCGTATCCTCGGCTGGTGATGTCAACGGCGACGGTTATGACGATGTTGTGATAGGAGCTCCCATGTTCAGCGTCAAAAAACCATGGGAAGGCGCCGGTTTTTTGTTTATGGGTTCTTCATCCGGATTATCCGATTTGATTGATTGGTCTTACTCATCAGGCGTGGAAAATTCCGTTTTCGGATATTCAATTTCATCAGCGGGTGATATTGACGGCGACGGTTTTGACGATCTGATAGCAGGCGCATACGGCCATAAAAATTCTGAAAACTTTGAAGGAGGGGCTTACATCTTCTGCGGTTCTTCCTCTGGGCTTCAAAAGATGTATCTCCATCTCTTTGAATCCGGCTTCGAAGACGCGTTGTTCGGAGTCTCTGTATCCTCGGCTGGCGATGTCAACGGCGACGGGTTTTCAGATGTAATCGTCGGCGCCTCGGGATTCCCTTCAGACGGCAGAGAAAACGGCGCTATCCATGTATGGTATGGTTCAGCATCCGGCTTTTGATGCGTAAGGTTTGAGCCAAAAAGATAATTTTGCATCAAATATATATTTTTTTTCATAAAAAAGGATTGAACCTTTTCTTGAATACTGCCGCAGAAAATAAAGACATAGAGATATAGGTCAAAATAAAATTGCAGAAAGAAACTACTACGGCGAAAAAGAAAAGTCCTGCGGCAGCACTTGAAGCTCCGTTGAATTTTGAAATGTAGGGATCAGCGTCAACGCGGAAAATAGACAAAATCAAATTCAAGGAGAGTAAAATCAGAATTATTACGAAAAATCCGTCGAACATTCCTTTGATGTCAGGCGGAGAAAGCTCCATGTGCGAGCTTATGCAGAGAGAAAGATATAAAAATATCCAGAAACGGAAATGAAGAAAATTGGAATGGTCAAATATTAGTTTTATGAGCTCGCCCCCCGTATCGAATAAAATTTTTGCCTGATTTACGATGTCGCCTTGGCTGTAAAGATTGAAATTTCCGGAGAAAAGCAAATAAAAGATTTGCCTTGAATTCGGAACGAGAAGAAAGAGAAGTCCGGCTATCAGAAGCGTTCCGAGAATAATCGGTCCGACGCCAATGAAAAAATTTCCTGTTCTGTGGTATAAATTTTTTTTATTCCATGAATGTTTTACATATCCCATGGATCCCGAAAAGAGATCCGGATTAAAGAGTTTCATCTCCTTTATTTTATGACCGAAAATTAAAGCGAAAATGGCATGCCCAAGTTCGTGAACCGGCGTCCCTATCCAGCCCGTAACAAAAATATCAAGAAGAAAATTCCGCGAATACTGAAAACAATTTCTCGTCCATTTGGCGAGCAGGAACAGGATGAATCCGAACAAAAGGAAGGCTCCCAGAACATTCATTATCTGGCTGAACGTCGATAAAAGAACGGTTTTAACCGTATCTATCAGCATAAAATCCTGAATCGCTCCTCGAAATATTTCTCTCGGAGGACAGGAAAAAATAAAAGTTACTTTTTAGGTATTCTCAGGACCTGCCCCGGGTAAATCTTGTTTACGTCTTTGAGCATGGGTTTGTTCGCCTCGAAAATCGTGTTGTATTTGTTCGGATCACCGTATTGTTCTTTGGAGATTTTAGAAAGAGTGTCGCCGGATTTGACGGTGTAATACCCCGATTCGGGTTCGGATTTATCAATTGCGATTTTGTCTTCTATTTGAGAGACGCCTTTTATGTTTCCAAGGCATAGAATCGCCTTCTCTCTCATTTCCTGTGATCTCGCTTTTCCTGAGACCAGCACTCTTTCTTTGTCAACGCCGATTTTGATATCCTGAATCTCTATCCCGTGAAGTTTAAGTTCCTCTGCCAGGTCCTCGGGTTTCAAAGTCGCCTGTTTCACATCCTTGATGAGGTTTTTACCCGCATCTTTTACGAAATCCAGTAAAGCCATTTTGCCTCCTTTGTTAAGCTTTTTATACTACATTGTATATATTAAAAATTCAATAAACATCGGGAACACCTTTTCAGCAATTGGTCGAGTCTTCCCGAAGCACACTCCTTTATGGATATAAAGCCTCTTTTAAACTTTCGGTCCATTCTGCTGCGTGCAAAAACCGATGCCGTGACGGTGAATATCAAAACAATTTTACAAAATATTTTCATGCTTTCTTCTTTTCTTTTCTGCTCAATTCAATGACTTTCATGAAAAACCACCTGTATTCGTTTTCTTTTACTTCTACATATTTATCACGGTTGTTTTCTCCGTGTTTAGTAAGTATTTCATGCTTTAACCCGTTGTATCTTTCCACATATTCCCTGTGATTTCTCAAATAATCCCTGAACAACAGATGGTTAAGAAATTCAACTGATTCAGTCGGGCAGACGTAGAGGTGATGCTTTATTGCGTCGAGTATCGGATGTTTGATGTCACCGGTTCTTTTGAACGCTTCTCTGCCCTCTATTCCCTGATTTCCGTTGTGATGGTAGCCTATTTTTCCGAGTTCATCTTTCGTCAGTTCAAAAGCGCCCATGTCGCTGACCTCTATGTCGATGTCAATAACTGGTTTTGCCTTCATTCCTGGAATCGAAGTGCTTCCGATATGTTCAATCCTGACAAAATTTCTTATGCTCTTTTCCAGTTCGGCTTTAATCAGATTAAACCGCATGGGCCAATCCCTAGAGTATTCTACTATTACCATAAATTAGTCCTTCAAATTTACATTGTATCAGGCTAACAAAAGCAAGCTGACTGCCATGACGATCATTCCGGCAATCAGCCCTCCTATGGCCAGATGGTGCTCGCCGTATTCTTCCGCGGTCGGCAGAAGTTCGTCAAGCGATATGTAGATCATAACTCCAGCGACCGATGCAAATACGAATCCGAATGTCGCATCGTTAAATATTGAACGAAGAAGAAAATATCCAATAAGCGCTCCGACGGGTTCGGCCAATCCTGACATAAAAGACAGAACAAACGCCTTTTTTCTGCTTTTGGTCGCAAAGTAAATGGGTGCCGAAACAGCCAGACCCTCGGGGATGTTGTGAATAGCTATCGCAATGGCTATGCTCACCCCCAGGGCGGGTTCCGCCAATCCGCTCATGAACGTCGCAAGACCTTCCGGAAAATTGTGTATTGACACGACAAGAGCGGAAAACATTCCCATCCTCATCAGTTTTCTCTTGTCTTTATCCGAGGATTTTTTTATTTTATCGTCGACATTTAGTTCGTGAGGATTTTCGTAGGGCGGAATTAATTTGTCTATCAACGCGATTACGAATATACCCGTGAAAAATGCTATTACAGTCCAGACATATCCGTGCTTTTCACCCAGAGCTGAAATCAAGGAATCTTTTGCTTTTGCGAATATCTCCACCAGAGAAACGTAAATCATTACGCCGGCTGAAAATCCAAGAGAAATCGTCAAAACCTTCGGGTTGAATTTTTTAGACATAAGCCCGATGAGGCTGCCGATTCCGGTCGAAAGCCCCGCGAAAAGCGTCAGGGCGAAAGCGAAGAATACGTTTTTATCCATAATTATCATTCACGGTTATATAAGCAAAGACACCTCAAACGAAATTATATTGATCTCATTCTGTCGTTTAATTTAAGAATATTAATTTTACCACAATAAAACACCTGTTTCATTACAATCAAAAGTATATTTGAATTAATGTTGTGTTGAAATCTTATTACAATTATTCTATAGTTAACTGAATAATAAAGGATTAAGAAATTTTTGAAGGATTCAACAGGACAATTACTGATGAAAATCTCTGTCAAACCCCTGAATAGAAACACTTGGGCCGACATTGATGAAAATGTATCATCCAAAGGGAAAACATGAACGCATTAAAAACACTTAGTTATTTTGTTTTTATCCTTGTGCTGAGTTATGTTATCAACGTCGCTGTTACATCTCTATACAACATGATCATACACGGAGTCACAGTCTTTGAGTGGGAAAAATCGATT
>JAFGIG010000082.1 GCA_016929715.1 Caldifarciminota bacterium | reverse complement strand
TGCCGTGACAATCATGCCATCGGGACCTTGATAGACCGCCCGTGTGCAGGCATCTGCCGATTTTGCGACAAGCATGAAGAATGCGCATACAAAGGCGAGAATATAGACTATGTTTTTCATAGAAAGCTCCCTTCTTCAGTTTTCTGGTGCCGTCTTGATATAGTGCAGGGAGGCTGTCAAAACAAATTCGTCAAGCACCGTCACCATTTAAATGGCTTTGTTTTATAACTTCTATATTAATCAAACCTCTTAATGTAACTATGGCAATATGGCTGTTCTCCTTTATTCCGGTAGTAATCCTGATGATAATCCTCGGCTTCCCAGAATTCACTGACAGGAATCAGCGCCGTGGCAATGTTATATCCTTTTTCTTCCAGAATTCCTATTAACTTTCCGACAATCTTTTTTTCCTCATCGTTTTCGTAAAAGACTGCAGAGCTGTATTGTTCCCCGACATCCGGACCTTGTCTGCCTTCTTGAGTCGGATCGTGTATTTCAAAGAATAATTTTGTCAGTTCCTCAAAGCTTACTTTCGAAGGATTATAGGTCACCCTGACTGTCTCTAAGTGCCCTGTATTCCCCGCGCACACATCATGATAGGAAGGGTTTTCCCTTGAACCACCCATATATCCTGAAACAGCAGAGATCACTCCATCTTTTTTTTCAAAGTGATATTCCACTCCCCAAAAACAACCTCCCGCAAAGTAAGCGTTTTTCAATTGAGATTCTTCGGGCACAAACACAAGGGAAATTGAATTGACGCAGTGCCTGGTGTTTTTTTCAGTCATGTCTTCTCCGACAAAAACATGACCTAAATGGGCTCCGCAGTTCGCGCATAAAATTTCCGTTCTTCTTCCGTCGGCATCAGTCTTTTGGATCAGCGCTCCTTCGATAGCATCATCAAAACTGGGCCAACCGCTTCCTGAATGAAATTTGTCCTCTGACCTGAAAAGAGGCGCATCACATCTTTTACAACGGTAATAACCATTCTCAAAAAAGTTGTAATACTCCCCGCTGAAAGGCGCTTCTGTGCCTTTATGAATTATGACTCTTTCTTCTTCCGGTGTCAGTTCATTGTAATTGTCTTGATTCATATTTTTTCCCTCCGAACAAGAAAATAAAGTTATAGCCGAGAGTATTGAAAATGCATTAATAAAAGAAACTTTCACAATTCCCCCTTGAGAAAAAACAAACCTTTTATTTAAAAATAATGACTTTATTTTATTTTACAATGTCTGCCTCTTTATTATATTTTCGGATAAAAAATAATCAGGGGTTCATTGTTTTTTGTTTTGAACTAATCCAAGGGAAAAGTCATTTCTTCCTTTTCGCCGCTTCGATGACGTCTTTAGTCACGTCTATACCGCCCTTGCTGTTGATGTAGAGACTGCGAAACGAAAATATCGGACCCCAGGGGATACCCCACCAGCCCAAAAGCCACGTAACCAATGAATACTTAAAAGAATACTTACCGGGTTTTTCATTTCCTCTTATGAAATATATTGCCGACCCCCGCTTAAACGACAGTATAATGATGGATATGCAGTATTGGAAGATGACGAATCTTCCGCCCTGAGCCATCTCCTTTAGCATATCCTCACCGCTCATACCCTCGACATTTTTAAATTTCATCAGGTCTCCTGTTCTTCAACGAATCCTCTAATAATCAATCTAATTGGATATCCCATTCATTCTGCCAAGAAAAACCCGGGTGTCGTACAAAAATTCGATAAATCCGTTTATGTTTGTTTTCTCGAAAAGGCCGGCCAGTTTTATTAACTGAATCCTGTATCCTTCTGTTCCCTGTGCCGGAGTGTAGGAAGAAGAGAAAAATCTACCCTTCAAACCTTCAAGATCGAGTTTCTGTAAATTCCTGAATTCTGCGTAAATCAGTTCTGCCGTACTCATAAATCCGTATATATCCCCGATGTTTACGTTTCTGTGCCTGCTTTCAAGGTACTCTGGAATACTTCTCAGTATATCCTCGTATTCTTCGAGAAAAACCGTTCCGCAAGAACGCCTATCGTTCCACACCAACACTATCCAGTGAGGTTCCTTTAATATTCTCCTGAATTCATTTTTTGTCTTGTTTTTATCGAACCAGTGAAAAGCCTGAAACGCGGTTACCATGTTCACGCTTCCATTTTCAAGTCCCGTGCTTTCAGCACTGCCGTCGATGGAGTGAAAACCAGGATCGACGGACAAAATATTCTCCGCCTCCTCGCGCATGTTCTTGTTGGGTTCAACGGCCCAAACATGACATCCAAAAGTTTTGAGTAAAGCTGATGAGGATATCCCGGTTCCGGAACCTACGTCGGCTACTTGCCAACTCTCTTCAACTCGGCATTTATCGCGGATGAATTCGACTGTTTCAATGGGGTACATGGGTCTGTATTTTTTGTAGCTGTCGACACGGTCACCGAATCTATCCATGGAGTCTTTCATTGGTCGGACCCTATCATATCCGAAAATTTGTCAAAATCATGTACCTGCCCTTTGAAATTTGCAGGGAAAAATCATCGGTGTCTTCTTTTTGTATTTTATCCATTCTTCTCCGAAATCCCTGGAAAGCCTTTTTTCCTCAGAAATTTTCAGGTATAAAAAAACAAGCAAAAGCAATATACACAGACCCAAAAGCCCACTCGGTGAATTCAGCATCAAGGTTATCGAAATATACAGGCAGAACGCTCCGAAAACCATCGGATTTCTCGTGTATCTGTAAGGGCCTGAGGCAACCAGTTTTGACGTCCTGGGACTCACTTCCAAGCCGAATCCTTCTGCGGGGCCGCCTCTGCCTCTTATAAAAAGATAGATGTTCGACCAAAGCATGAAAAGAGAACCGGTAAAAAAAAATAATCCGGCAACTAGAAATCTAAAAAAAATATGTTTTATTAAGACAAAACCGCAAAAATATTGATCAAGTTCCGAGATTTTGTATAGGCCAAAAGGCATTAAGACAAGAAATATTGCTGTTCCTAAAACATAACCTGCAGCAAACCTCGTCTTTCTTAAAGAATTCAATGAAAACAATTTCCTTCTCTTTTATTTAGAAACAATCATCTCAAAGCTCCCTGACCTGTTTCAGCACTCCGCAGCCGCCGTTTTGAATACCTGAAGACTGCCTGCAATCTATTCCTCGAGGGAGAAACATTCCCTCTGATTGTGATTAATCAAATTCCTTTCCGAGGAGCAGAGACTCTTCTTCGAGCCCGTTTTTTTTGTAAAATTCCTGCGCTCTGAGGTTTTCTTTCATTACTCCGACTTCTATCTCGTCCATGTCTCTCATTTTTGCCTCTTCAAAAGCTTTTTCGAGCAATATTTTACCCGCTCCTTTACCTCTTGCAGATTCACCGACGACGAGTTCGTTTATGAGAGTCGTCCCTTTTCTGTGAAAAAACGAACCATAGTGGACAAGCGAGATGAAACCGAGGATTTTTTCGTTTTCTTCAAGCACAAAATTACCGTAAATGACGGGATTTGTTTCCATTTCTCCTAACTGCCTTTTCAGTTCCCTCTCGTCTGTGCTGAAGTCATGGCCAAGGGTTTCAGCGAGCTCTTCCAGAAGTATCTTTATTTGCGCAATATCTCTTGCTTCGAGTTTTCTAACTTCCATCGATTCCTTTTTGAATATTCTTCCCGCCAAAAGATTTATTTTTCTTTTTTATACGGCCATGCCATAATACCGCCTTCGAGCACCTTGATATTTTTGTATCCGCGGGCTTTGAGCATGACAGCAGCTTCATATCCCCTGAGTGAAATTTTACAATATGTTATTATTTCTTTTTTCTTATCCTCTGGTAATTCATTTAACTTATTTCTCAGTGCATCAAGAGGAATAAGCGTTTCTCCAATGCCCAACCGCGTCTGATCGAATTCGTCCTTGCCTCTGACATCAAGAATAAAGATATCTTCTTTTTCGTCGATTTTTCTTTTTAGTTCAGCGGCCGATATGCCTGTGAATTTTTTGCTCATTTTGTTTTGTAGTATGTGCGCCGTTGCGATGCTGTGATCAACAGCGAGTGAAAAAGGAGGAGCGTAAGGCAAATCTCCGTTGGCCATATCTCCTACAGTTAAACCTCCTTTAATTGCCGTCGCCCATATTGCCAACTGTTTGCTAACATCCCCAGGACCGAGGCATTGGGCGCCAAGAATTTTTTCCGTTTTCTTGTCAGCGACAAGTTTTGTAACAAGCAGTTTACCGTTCATAAAACCAGGCTTGTCCGGACTTGCATTTATAACCGCTATGTAATTTCTTTCAGCTTCCTTTGCTTTTGTTTCCGAGAGCCCAGTAGCACCAATTCCATAGTCGAAAATCTTGCAAATACCAGTCTGTATGGTTCCCGGGAAAACTGCAGTACTTCCATTTACGACATTTTCTCCTGCTACGCGACCCTCCAAATTGGCAAGATCGCCGTATGGAGCTAACACGGATTTTCCCGTGATAAGGTTGGTAATCTCGCAGCAATCTCCGGCGGCGTAAATGTTCAGGTCAGAAGTCTGCATGTATTTGTCTACTTTTATTCCTCCCAGTTTTCCAATTTGAATTCCGGCATTCTTAGCCAGTTCAATGTTCGGTCTGACTCCTACCGCGACAACTGCAAGCTCACAAGGTATTTCCTTTCCTGACTGCAGTCTTACCGCTGTTAATTTTCCTTCTTTTCCTATGAATTCAGCTACGCCGTCATTTGTGATAATATTTGCCTTGGTTCTTAGATAATTTTCAACAAGAGCCGCCATTTCCCAATCAAGGAAAGTCAGCAGTTGAGGTAAAAGCTCTATCATTGTCAAGTCAATGCCTGCCAAATTAAGCGCTTCAAGTGTTTCAACTCCTATGAGCCCTCCGCCAATGACAACTGCTTTTTTTATTTTCCCATCATCTCTGATTTTTCTCAGATAATCCGCGTCTTTCATGGATTGAAGTGTCGTTACTCCTTCAAGGTCTTTTCCGGGAACCGGTGGTATGTTTGGTAAAGAGCCGGTCGCAATGATTAATTTGTTGTATTTCATGGTTCCTGTTTCACCGCTTATAACATCGACAAATTCCACTTGTTTTTTTTCTCTGTCGATTTTAGTCACTTCCGTGTTAACTTTAGCGATAATGGCCTTAGCATTAAAGTAGAATTCCGGATCACGGACAACACCTGTTGGCGTGCACAATAGTTTGTTCCTGTCGTCAAAGAACCCACCCACAAAATACGGATAACCGCACGAAGCCATTGAAAGATCCTGGCTTTTTTGAAAAATTGTAATTTCAGAGAATTCATCCATTCTTCTCGCTCTTGCCGCCGCTTTAGGTCCCGCGGCAGAACCTCCGATTACAACAATATTCTTACTCATGACAACCTCCGTGGTTTTTTAAGTTAAACTGCAGCTTTTGTCGTCACCTTCAAACGAATGGAGTTATTTTAACATGTAAATTCAGCCATTTTTACATCTTAATGAGATTTTTCGGGACTAATCGCATCATCCTGCATTCACGCGGGACATTCTCTTTGACGAATTTTTTTAAGTTGTCTCCGTCAAAAGTCAACAATTTACACCGTTCCTTTCCCTCTGAAGCGTTGTTGCCTTGGTCTTTCCACATTTCATCAGTCCTTTTCTCCGCTTCCCCGTAAGTCATGCTGTAAGCTTTGAGAGGTTCTTTCAGCGATTCAAATCTTATACTTTTTAGACCTGCCAGTCACCGGTTTTTATTCTT
>JAFGIG010000081.1 GCA_016929715.1 Caldifarciminota bacterium | reverse complement strand
TAAGTTCCTATAGCGGCGATATCTATGTAATGCCATGGATCGACGGCAGGAAATTTTTCTCCGAGAGCCCTTATCAACTGAAAAGCGACACCGCATCCGGCAAGGGGAGTAATGGAATTTTCGAGGTGAGGATTTATTATTGCGTATGCCGCGGGAAGTTCGGATCCAGGAGGGTGATGATCCGTGACGATTACGTGTTTTCCAAGTTTATTCACATAATCGACTTCGACAGTCGAACGAACTCCGTTGTCAACGGTTATAATGAGAGAAAACTCACCGAGTCTTTTTATATTATCAACACAAAGTCCGTATCCTTCCTCGAGACGATTGGGAATAAAAGGGACGACTTCGGCGCCTGCCTTCTCCAGAGCTTTTGTAAGAATTGCCGTGGCACAGACTCCGTCAGCGTCATAATCTCCGTAAATCACAATTTTTTCGTGATTTTTTACTGCTCTTTCAATTCTCAGGACTGCTTTCTCCATATCCTTAAAGAGAAATGGAGATGATATATTCTCATACCTTGGATTTAGGAATTCAGGGTATTCGTCCTCATCAATGGTTTTTTGAAGCAGAAGTTTTGATACAACAGGATGGATCTTGAGTTTATTTGATAATTCCGCGGTTTTAGAGGCGGAAACATCCGGAGGAAAGCGCCATTTGTAGATTTTTCCTTTCATAGGAAAAGAGTGCAATATATAATCAATAAAGTCAACATTATATATATTAACTTAAGCCGTGTTTTCTGCTATATTCAGGACGTGAAGCACAGTTTAGACCTTTCAGATAAAATAGAACTCTTCGGTCCTCTTGAATGGTATATAAAAGTATTGATCCCTTTTTACTCGGATTCCGCTTCGCAATTCAGGAAAAAGGAAAAAACAGTTCTTTACGAGAAAACCCCGGAATATCAGACTGACGTCGGCCTTTTTCTTAAAAATACTCTTGAACCGTTTCTTACTCCCGGCGATCCTTTTCGTAAAAAGCTTGAAAATGCGACCCTTCACATTTCTCCTTCCTTTTCCCCTTTCGACATGGATAACCTCTATTCCTTGCTGAAAAATATGATAAATCCATCGGCTCGGACGCTAAAGACATATCCGTCGAAAGAAAAAATCTTTTCCGCTCTTTTTTCTGAATTCGAGTGTTCTTCAAAACCTGATCTCACTGTGTTTTTCGACAGAATATGCAGAAAAGAAAAAATGGGCAGACTTCAGACAATCATGCTGAAAAAAAACAGATATTCTCTCGACGAAATCTTAATCAAAGGAGAAATTGTCCTAAAAAAACTCGCAGATCTGAAATCAGATCCAACGCTGGCATTAAAAGCCCTTGAATCCGTATCTAAATGCGTCGAAAAAATCGGCCTTCCATACAACATGAAACGCTTCCCTGTCCGTTATGACAATCATCTTGAAATTATAGTCGAAAGCATGGGCTTTCCCCCTCTTGCCTCTCTCAAGCTGAAAAGCGAGATGCTTTCTGGATATTACCTGATTTCCTGGACAGCTTGAAAACATTTGATCCAAAAACAGGCTACAATCTCTACAGCCTAAAATACCGTTCTCAACACGCCTATCTCGACTCCTTCGACAGAAAGGAATTTATTGGAGACCTTCCGGTTTCTGATATGACTCTCGATATCGGAGCGGGAGACGGAAGGCTTTTTTCGGAACTTGAAAAAAAATCATCTAATGTCATCAGCCTCGATATTTCAAAAGAACTGCTCCTGATAGGAAGATCAAAAAATAATATCTCCGTAGTTTCCGACGCCCTCTGTATTCCTTTTAGGGCAAAAAGCTTCGATTTGGCAGTGGCTTCATTTTTACTTGTCCACATAAAAATGCCGGGAGAATTGTTTACAGAAATTCATGGTATTCTCAAAAACGAAGGGACATTTATTTTCAACATAATACCTCAAAAGACTCCTCTGCCGCTTTTTGTCTTCAACAAGAAATTCATAATCGAATCATATTATCATTCTCCATCTAAAATAGAAAATCAGCTCAAAATGAATGGTTTTTACTTTAAGAAAAAACAGATACTAAATGACAGAGGAAAATGGACAAGTATAGTTTACGTCTGCCGTAAAACTTAAATTATTCCACTGTAAACCTGATTCTCCAGTCGGAAATATCGAAAATCAGCTCCCCCTGAAATTCAGATATCTCGAGGCTGTCGCTTTCGACCATTTCTCCGGAGATGACAAAAACATTGTCCATCGCAGAAAGGCTCTGAGACGGGATGACAGGAACTTTAAGGAACATGGTGCTCCTATCGTAAGGGCCGGGACCTACCACCCCAATGTCAAGCCCCCGGGGATAGATGCCGCCGATGCCTGTAGAAATAACTCTGCTGCCTTCGGCGATATCGACATCCGCGGATACCTGGAAAGTGAGGGTTTTTCCTCTGCCGTCCCAGCTGACAATACCTATCTGATTTGTTCTGAGATCCATGGCGCTTATTCTGAAATTCAGATCGTAATAAGTCTGAACAACGGAGTAATTCGACATGACCTTTGTAAGTTTACCTACTATTCCGTTTACGCCAATGACTACTGAATTTCTGTAAAGCCCGTCTCTGTAACCCTTTCCTATTGTCAATGAAAAATTAGCGTAATCTTCCGTTCTGGAAAGAATCTCTGCGGGTATAAGTTTGAAAGAGCTGTATTGCCTGAATCCGAGAAGTTTGTTCAGATTTTCATTTTCCCTTATGAGTTCTTCGTAAGTTATTCTGTTGAGAACCATGTAGGCAAGCTGTTTCCTCAGTTTTTCGTTCTCTTCCCTGAGATTTTTATATTCCCTGAAAACAGATACAATTTTCATTATCTTAGTTACAGGGGTCGGGGAAACCGCTGAAAGAACCGTATGACGCGCTTGAAAATCGAGAATGATCAGAAAAAAAGAAAAAACAAAAATTAAAACAAGGCTGAAGGTATCCGCCTTGTGGTTTGTCTGTGTTTCGTTTTCTATTCTTCATCCCCTTTTTTGATGACTTTTTCGTAGATGTCCATGTTCGCGAGGATTTTACCGGCGCCTCGGACAACGCACTCTATCGGATTGTCGGCGACTTTCACCATGATATTCAACTCTTCCTGAATCAGCTCCGACAGGCCGTATAGAAGAGATCCTCCTCCCGTCATAGTTATACCTTTGTCGACAATGTCCGAGCTAAGTTCGGGTTTAGTCTTTTTCAAGGTTTCCTGGACCGCCGACACTATTAGTTTTACAGGTTCTCTAATGGCTTCACGAACATCACTCGAACGAAGTTTTATGCTTTTGGGAATCCCTGTGTCGTAATTCATGCCTCTGACTTCCATTTCTCTTTCCTTGTCGAGAATAAAAGCCGATCCGATTTTCTTTTTAATCTCTTCGGAAGAATTAAGACCTATATCGAGATGAAAGTTGTTCTTCAGCCATTTTTGTATATATTCATCAACTTCATCGCCTCCGACTCTGGCTGAACCTTTTGCGACAAGCCCGGCCAAAGCGATGACGGCTATTTCAGTGGTTCCACCTCCGATATCCACTATCATGCTGGCGCTCGGGGAAAGGACGTCTATATCGACGCCGATTGCCGCGGCTATAGGTTCATATACAAGAAATACTTCTCTTGCTCCGGCGTGCTCGACAGAATCTCTGACAGCTCTGCTTTCGACCGCTGTAATTCCTGTCGGAACTGAAACCAAAACGCGAGGGTGACCCATTAGCCCTTTTTTCTGCTGTTGATGAATGAAATACCTGAGCATTTCCTCGACAAGAGAAAAATCGGCAATTACTCCGTCCTTCATGGGTCTCACTGACTCAAGGCCGCCAGGAGTTCTGCCATACATCTTTTTTGCCTCGTCGCCAACTGCTATTATTCCCTTATCGCTGACGCGGTAAGCTATTACAGAAGGCTGATTTAAGACCACGCCTTCTCCTTCTATATATATCAGAGTGGAGGCGGTTCCGAGGTCGATAGCCATGTCGTTGGACATCATACTCGAAAAAGTTTTTTTTAACCTGTTTATTTGGAAAGCCATATATACTTCGCTCCGTTCCTACAAGTATATTTACAAAGAAGCCAAAATAACTATTTTATATATACTTAAAGACGACTATTGTCAAGTCATTTTAAGTTCGAAGCAACATCGAGTGCTATGCGGCCGGACTGAACTTCAACTCTTTGAATCAGACTGTCGTCGGGTTTCTCTGAATTCAACCTGTTGACAATAACCCCGCAGATTGTTCCGCTTTTCAGACCGAAAACTTGCGTTATCACGAAAAGTGCGGAAGATTCCATCTCGAAATTGAGAACATTCAGCTTTTTCAATTCTTCGAGAGAACCCCTGAAGTCCCTTATTACATGCCCCGAATATGTGTCGTATCTTTCCTGCCCCGGATAAAAGGTATCGCTCGTCGCGGTTATGCCGGTGTGAAATTTAACCTTCATCCTCTGAGCGGATTTTACCAGATCCGAAACAATGTCGAATGAAGCGACGGCAGGATAAGACAAAGGCGCGTAGTGTCTTGAGGTTCCGTCAAGTCTGACGGCGGCGGTGCTAATTATCAGATCGCCGGGTTCTATGCCGGGCTGAATCGCTCCTGAGGTCCCTACTCTTATGAAGTTTTTAATTCCGAGGTTCGCGAGCTCTTCTACGACTATTGAAACAGCCGGGCAGCCTATACCTGTGGAAGTTATGAGAACGGGAACTCCGGAAACGTTGCAGATCGCACTCCTAAACTCTCTGTTTTCAGAGATGATCCTGTAATTTTTCTCGCCGGATAACAAAGCAATTTTTTCGACTCTTTCGGGGTCTCCCGGAATAAGTGCTGTTTTCACTCCTTTAAGGTCTTTTTTGGACAGCTTAAGATGATAAGCTTTCATTAAAGATCATCTCCTTTTATAAAAAATGACTATTGTCATTTGATTGCCTTCGAACTGGAAACTTTTCCAGTATTTTTCGATTTCGTCTTCATTCCACACGCTTCCTGTGTCCGAAAGGCTGTAAATACGGTCAAAATCAGGTGCGAATCCCTCGTCGCTCGAATAGGAGATTTGACTGTCGGAAAAAATCACCGTCGTGAAAGGAGTCGCTGAACTTGACATTGTCTGCAGGGACACTCTCCTGTCGAGAATGCTTCCGTCGAGCAGAACCGCTATGTTTTTCTCAGAGCCGAAAAAACAGATAAACGGAGACAGAGTGAAACCAAAACCGTTAAAAATAGTATCGCATTCAAAAACGGCATCAGGAGGATAAAATTTTCTTTCAGAAGAATTCCCGATCATTAGTCCTTTTATACTGACAGGATCGATACCGAAAACATAATCTGCAATTGCTGAATCACTGAGCTCTGAACCGGACAGGACTTCCAATCTGCCTTTCCAGAGCGAAAGATAACTCTTGAGACCGGAAATAACCTGCTCCGCTTTTAAGGGTAAAGCCTCCCCGACGTTCATCGAAATCACATTCTCCGCTCTATTGAACTTCACGAGAGAGTATAAAATCCCCCCTAGAAAACCCGCGCCGAAAATCATGACCAGTAATAATGCAAATAAAATCTTTTTCATAACCACCTCGTCTTAATTAATGTCAATTCTGTATATTTTCTGAGCGTAAGCCGTTGAATTTCTGCCGGATTCCTTAGCCGAATACAGCGAAGAATCAGCGTCTTCAATCAAATCCTCTTTAGTCTGAGCCCTCAGCGGAAAAGAACTGACTCCGACAGACACAGTCACGGAAAAAAACCCTTCGGCGCCGTCTTTCCATTTTATGTCCTCTATACCCTGCCTGAGTTTCTCGGAAATAATCACCGCTTCCTTATAAGGGCAATCAGGTAAAATGACTGCGATTTCCTCGCCTCCGTATCGAGAGACGGAATCGAACTTTCTGACAGAATTCTGCAAGTATGCCGAAATTCCCGAGAGGACTTCGTCTCCGGTTCTGTGACCGTAAGTGTCGTTGATTTTCTTGAAATAGTCTATATCCATGATGAGTAAACTCATGGGAGCCGAAGTTCTTCTTGACCTCGATATTTCTTCGTCCATTAATTCCTGAAAATGCCTGTGGTTGTAAAGTCCTGTTAAACCGTCTCTTAAAGCAAGCTTTTCTTTTTCTTCGAACAGTTTTGCTCTCGATATAGCTGCGCCGAAAAGCCTTGAAAAGACTTCGAGCAATTCAAGGTCTTTTTTCTCATAATTATTCATATATCCGCTCATCAGGAAAACCGCTCCGCAGGGTTCGTCTTTTGACGGCACAGGAACAGCGATAAATGAGAGGATATTGGCGCTTCCGTCTTCCGGATGCAGTATGAACCTTGACACTGAAGTGTTTTTTTGAAAGTTGCTCTCCACGAGATTCATGTTCTTGTTTATGACAAGTCTTGCTATTGACCTCGGGCTGAGTGAAAAATCATCTCCCGATCTGTCTGAAAAAAAAAGATTATTGAGGCTCTTAGTGTAAATTGCCGAGCCGTATTTATCGGAAAGAACTATGAGAATGTCATCGAAACTGAAAGTCTCTCTGATCTTATCTAAAAAAATATCGGTCACGTCTTTGAAATAAATCGAATGGACGAGTTTATCGGCCAACTCGTTTATTATCTGCAGAAAGGTCGAGGTCATCTCTTTTCTGTCGAGATATGCCGATATTTGAAGCAAATCGGAGAGGATAAGCGAATGCCTGTGCAGGTCAGACGCGTCTTCTTCGGAAAAGGCTTCCGGAAAATCACTGTCGACGCAGAGCAATCCGACAGATTCTTCTCCAATTTTAATCGCTGAAGCGCAGAATGATTTTACTTCTACATCGTCTGTGTAATAGCCGAGATTGAAAGCTGGGCGGTTGAAATTACGGGAAAGATAGTATTTTGGTTCTCTTATCGCTATTGATAAAAGACTGCCTGAGTATTTTATCTCTCTTGAATTGTCGATGAAATCGGCGGCTGAAGACCTGAGGTCGAAAATCCTGAAAACAGCTCCTTCGAAAGAGTTTTCAAGAAAAAGTAGTATTGTTGTTCTGACTCTGGGATTGCTGAATATTATGTTCAGAGCGTTAGAGACGTTTCTGGATATTATCTTCTTTGAATGGTTTATGTTATCCAGCGGAGGGATAAAAGCCGACTCGGTGATTTTTTTTCTGACAGCAGGTTTTCTAATGATGAAAATTCTGTGAAAGACCTCCAGGGTGACAAAAAGACAAAAGATCTCTATGAGACGTATGGAAAGAGGGTTGTAATCTCCGGAAGATTTCTGCAAGTGCCCTGAAAACAAGGATGAAGATATTTCCGAAAAAGCAATTAAAAAAAAGCCGGCTAATGTTTTTCTCTTCTCCGCCCTGAAAGACAAAAGGACGAGCAGTGGAAAATAAAACGGCCAAAGGGTTCCAGCCGAGAGCTGGATAAGGAGTATAAAAACTGAAGTTATAGTCGTCACACCGTGGATTGAAACCGGTTTGTAAAAATATTTCTGTGATTTAATGAAAAGCATTATGAGAAAAGCCGAACAAACCAGAAAGAGAAGAAAGATTACCACTCTGTTGGAGTTTCTTTTACCGAAATCGTAAAAAACTCCGTTTGACGAAAAAAAAAGAGAAAAAAATATAAGGGAATAGAGAAGAAGATAGTAATGGACTCTTTCCGGTTTTTTTATAAAACTCATGAATTTATAATTCGGCTGTCAAACCGGCAATTTTTTCGTATATGGTTTCAGCGTCGAGACCCGCTCTTTTTATAAGAATTTCTCTATGCCCGTGGGGCTGAAAAGAATCTTCGGCGCCGAAAAATATAAATTCTCCTTTGTAGCCTTTTTCATGGAGAGAGGACGAAAGAAAAGCGCCGAATCCGTTGATTTTCGAGCCCTCTTCGATACAGATTACAGCTTTCTTATTCATACATATATTAAAAATCTCTTCGTCCATAGGTTTTATGAAACGGATATTCACAATAGAAGGATTTTTACCCTGGCGTTCTTTCATCATTTCTCCCACATCTACCGCGGTATAGACACATGTCCCTACTCCTATGATCGCGATCGGGCTGTTGCCCTCCTTTACAGAAGGTTTGCCAATTTGGACATCCCGCGGCAAAAATCCGACGAGATCTTCTCTCATTTTATCTCTTGGATACCTCAGGAAAGAGGGTTTGCCGCAATCAAAAGAAATCTTCATCATCTGTTTGAGGTCATTTCTGTCCGCCGGAGACATAAATACTATGCCCGGAACGCTGAGCAAAAAATTTATATCGAACAAACCGTGATGAGTGGGACCGTCTTCGCCGACAAAACCGGCTCTGTCTATAAAAAATGAGACAGGCAGTTCCTGCAGGGCGACGTCGTGAATTACAGGATCGTATGCCCTCTGAAGAAAAGACGAATAAAGAGCAACGGCAGGTTTTAGACCTTTTGCGGCAAGTCCTGCGGCGAAAACAGTCGCGTGGGACTCGGCGATTCCAACGTCGAAAAACCTATGGGGGAATTTTTTGCAGAATTTGTCGAGTCCTGTTCCGAGAGGCATTGCCGCGGTTATGGCTATAATTTTTTCGTCTTCTTCCGCGATTTCTACGAGAAGATCTGAAACTTCGTCGGTCCATGACGTTTTTTTCGCGGCGG
>JAFGIG010000080.1 GCA_016929715.1 Caldifarciminota bacterium | reverse complement strand
GCATGCAGTGTGTTGACCTGTCCATCGTCATGAAAGTTTGAGCGGGCTACAATGCTTGAATACCCACTGAACACCTTATGGTATATACACTTTTTTGGGCAACGTAATTCTATAATCCAAAATATTGTTTTAATATCCTGCAACATAAAAAAGTAATCCATGGTGATGGTTCCCTTTTATTCGAAAAGTCCCAATCTTTATATTCCATAAAAATAGATGTCGGCTTAAATCTTCCGTTTTTATCTTGTGAATCTATTATCCAGTCAATTAGCTCTTTTACAACTGGTTCTTCTTTTAGAAAATCAAATCTTGTCAGAACATCAGCTAAATACAGGGCATTATACCAAACAAACGGATATTTAAATGTCCAGAATTTTTTTGAACGTCCAAAATAATAAATAGTCTTTCCGTAATCCTTATGAAATTTTATCGGTTCAAATGCAAATTTTGAATATTTGGATTCCTTAAGTTCTGGTATTTTTGAAAATATCTCAAGAGCTTGAAGCCCTGCAATCGGGCAACCTATTTGCAATTTTTTAAACTGACTGTCAACAAAGAAAAAATGACAAAACCATCCTTCTTTGCTTGTCCATTTATTTTTCAATTCTTCAATGGAATTATCAACCAAATCGTTTTTTACTCCTAATTCCAATAAAGCCATTGTTATAAGGGGTGAATTGCATGGTGAAATATGCCAAACATCCGCTTTCAAATCTGGTTTTATATATTTTTCTCCCTTTTTAGGTCTTTCCGGTGTTTGTCCACGCACTCCGAACATATTTTCAATCATGTGTCCAGATGCTTTATCAACGGTTCTTTGAAGTTCTAAATCCGAATATCTTAGTCCAAATTCGGCAAGGGCTTTCAATTTAAAATATGTAATCTTCGGGTCACTATTTCGGGTTGCAGAGATTTTAAGCCAATCTTTAGTCTCATTTGCGAGAGTGATAATATGCTGGTCATTAATCAGTTCTCTTTTGGCTTCGATTAATTCTCTGTCAGATTCTTTGAATCCTAATAAGTCTGAGTATGTTTTATACTTTGTCCATGGATTACTTTTTAGCAGCCAATCAATAGGTTTATTATTTAGTTTTTCTATCCAAATATCCATGTTTTACATTTCATTTTATACCGCCTATCGGTTAAGGCTATATATAGTTATAATAAATCATTCCTTAAAAAACTTCATTGCATATAGTTTGTGATAGCAGGTCCTTATCAGAGTTAACATACAGCTTCGCTCTCCATTACATCATCCAAGGGATTACTTATTCTGCATAAATTGCTCTTAGAAAAATGTGTATAAATTTTAGTTGTCTTTGAGCTGTTGTGGCAGGGAATTTCCTGAATATTTAGTCGAATAATATCTTTCTTGAAATTATTTATCGCAAAAAAATATTCTGACATTTCCCTTCAGTGAGGTTTATATAGGGAATATTAGAACTGTTGTCAGTTCAAGTCAAATATGGAATTTTCAGTCTTATAAATTATTTTGGCTGGGTTTTAAACCTTATATCATACAATGGTAAAAAGAATTTATGTCAGAATATTATATTGCAAGACCTGACCCTTTTCTTAATTTAACTCTTTAATGATTTTTAACATGAAATATACTAAATTCGTGTTCATTCAGGGTTGTTTATTTATTTATATAATTGTTGTTAGTCGTAATTTTCTTTTCGTGTTCATTCGTGTTCATTCGAGGTTTTGAACGTCCGCTATCTTGTATTCCTCGTTCGGTTGCTTGACCTCATTCGCCGCATCTATCATAGGTTTGAAGGAATCAACTCCGAGGACATACCATTCGAGTTTGTATTTAGAGTCATTCATAATTTCAAACAACCCTGCCTCTTAAAATTATGTTCCAATTGCATTTTGTTGGACAGTTACTTTAAACGTCAAATTCGTCAGAACAAGTTTTATATTTATAGCCAAATACTATTAGTGACACAAAAGACAACTCTCGAATAGAAGTAAATATGAAGTATTCACCCGTCAACACAGCGTGGCAAGTTAATCTATTAGTTGTATAATATATTCTTTGCTATCACAAACAAAATATTTTACCAGGGAGTGAAGATGCCAAAAATTCTCATCGTCTATTACAGCCGGACCGGCAATACCGAAAAGATGGCACATTTAATCGCCGAAGGTCTGAAAAGCGGGTGCGCAGAGGCGGATGTCAGGAAAGTAGAAGATATTTCGGTCGAAGAGCTAGTCAATTACGACGGTATAATTGTCGGTTCTCCAGTCTATTACGGATCTATGGCTTCTCCTATTAAAAAATTCTTCGACGACTCCATCGTGCTTCACGGGAAACTCGACGGCAAAGTCGGAGCGGCTTTTTCATCGAGCGCCAACATAGCGGGAGGAAACGAAACCGCCATCATGGACATCATAAAAGCAATGCTCATACATGGAATGATTGTCTGGGGCGATCCGAAAGGAGACCACTACGGACCGGTCGCTATTGACGCGCCAGACGAAAGGGCTCAGAAGCAATGCAGGAGACTTGGTCAGAGGGTCGCCGAACTTATCATAATGTTGCAGGGCAAAGCCTGAATATCTGGAATAAAATTTTTAATGAGCATTCACAATTGAAACAAGTAGTAAAGGAGAATAAATGACTGATTGGACTCAGACCTATTTGACAATGATGATCCTCACATGGACTCAGTATATTTTCAGAATCTTCATTTATTCCGGAATCTTTATAGCCTGTGCATTGGGTTGGAAGAAAAAGAAAAATCCGGGTTTCATTGCCATTCTGATTTCGGCTTTATTGAGTCTTTTACATCATCTTCCTTCGATTTACTGCAGAAGTTTCTACACCACAAGAAGATTGTCGGCAGTAGATTATGGCCAAAACTTGTTAAGATGGTCTTATATAGATTACACGGTTCTACCGGTAGTTTCCTTACTCCTCGTATTGGGCCTTTTTCTTCTGGCTCTAAAAAAGAATCCGGATATCTGACATTCAACAACTAAAAAGGCAGCCGAAGGTTTTCAGCCGGCAAAATACTAAAACACGTAAAAATAAGTAATCAGGGGACTGACACGGGTCAATCCCTCCAAGATTCAGTCCAAAAGCGCTTTAATGTCTTTGGGTAAATTTTCTGGATGATCGCAGACAAAAGGCAATAAAAACGGCTGTCCGCTTTCTTCCATTAACTGCCTGCCTTTTTCCGATAATATGAGCTGAATGAATTCAATTGCCAAATCCATACCTTCGCCGCCTTCTACTATCGTTATTCCGTAAACCACGGGTTCGCCGACCATTTCGCTGTAGACAATTTCAGGGTCCACCTGAGTCAATATTTTCACTACGGCTTTTTTATAGAAATCCTCGTAAGTGAATTCATTTCCCTCAACCTGCCCTATAGAACCGAGGTTAACCGCAGGATGAAGGTCAAAATAGTTTAAGCTGTGCTGAACCGCGACGGAACGGTATTCAAAAGCGTAGTCAAGGTCCCCGGACTGCAAAGAACTTATCAAATCGACGGATTTTGCGCGGACGACTTCTTCGCTTCCGCCGGGTCTTAAATTTTCATTTTTCCCGCCGATTCTGCCTCTTTCCGTGTCAATTCCGACTATTAGAGCGTCATACAGCTTTTCGGCGTTCGGATCCTTGTCAAAGTCGAAGTCGAAAGCGTTTTCGAAATAAACGAGTTCTGTCAATTGTATCACCATCAGAGATCTGTAACCGCAGGGGTCGTCGTCGGGGTTGCTGTGTCCATATGTGACACCATCGTTTCTTAGGACATCGAACCAAGTGCGGGTTCCGTTTATAATATCTTCGGAGCCGGGAGCGCCGTCACGGTAACACAAAACCAGTTCGTTCCTTGCAAAGGCTATATACCAGCTGGCGTAACCTTTGTCGTAAAGTCTTTTGGGGATCAGAGTGTAATCCGCAGACGCAATAATATCCGGAGGCGTTTCTCCGGCTTCTATGACGGATATTATCTTGTTTATCAGACCCGCGCTTCCTCCCGACTCAATAATCACTTCCACTCCGGGGTGATTTTTAATAAACTCGGCTTTTAACCCTTCAAAAGGCACTGAAAGGCTTCCGGCATGATAAATACTTAAAACATTGCTTGTCACTTCACCCTCTGCCAGCTGAGGTTTACTGCAACCCTGAAAAATAACGGGTGTTAATCCAAGCACTGCCAGGATTGTTGCGACTTTTCCGATTTTCCCTTTCACTTGTGACCTCCTTATTAAAATACGTGAACTGCCGAAGCCTTAAAAACAATCCAGGCTTCATCATTTTTTTTAAGTTCCAATTCATCCAAAGCTGTGTTCGTCACCATACAGACAAAATCCTGTCCCGCCGACACCGTGATGTAGGAGTATGAACCTCTGTTTGAAATTTCCAGAACAATTCCTTTGAGACAATTCCGCGCCGTTGAAATGAATTTATTCCGGGATAAGATAATCTCCTCCGGCCTCAACGAAAGCATTACATCTTCCTTTTTATCGGTCAAAACCCTTATCGTCGCGCCGCTGACGTCAATTTCAGCATAATCTCCATCTTTTTTCTTTACCTTTCCCTTAAAGACGTTCCTTGTAAGGGCGAAATCAGCGACAAACTCCGTCTTGGGGTGGCGCATGATATAATCGGGACTTCCGGTCTGAACTATGACGCCGCTTTTTATTACAGTCACTCTGTCACCGAGCACCGCCGCTTCTTCAAAATCATGCGTGACGTGAATAACAGTGACTTTAAGCTCTCTGTGAAGCTCTTCAAGTAAATATCTCATTTTTTCGCGTGTGCTGGGGTCCAGAGCGCTCAGAGGTTCGTCGAGTAGAAGAATATCCGGATCTGTGACAAGAGCTCTTGCCAAGGCTATTTTTTGTTTTTCTCCTCCGCTCAACGTGTCCGGTTTTCTTTCGAGCAGATCTTCTATGTGGGTCATTGCGGCTATATAATCTATCTTTTCTTTGATCTTTTTTCCGGGAGTTTTTCTCACTTTAAGACCGAAAGCGATGTTTTCGGCTGCGGACATATGAGGGAAAAGAGAATAATCCTGATAGACGATGCCTATATTTCTTTTTTCCGGAGAAAGTTCAGTTATGTCTCTTCCGTCTATAATTATCTTTCCTTCGAGAACCGGATACAGGCCTGCTATAGCTTCGAGTAAAACTGATTTTCCTGCTCCCGTCGGTCCGAGGACGATGAAGTATTCTCCTCTTTCTATCTGAAGGTCTATATCCCTCAGGGCAAAGTTACCCAAGTCAACTTTCAAACCACTTATTTCTATCACTTGGCTTTCCTTCTGCGCAAAAAAATCCGTAGAAGAATAAAAACTGCAAGAGAGATGAATATGACTATCGCTGTCACAGGTCTGGCGTATTCAAGTCCGAAAGAATTGAATCTGTCTGCGACGAGAATCGGAGTCACACAGGCGTAATTCCCGAAAAAATTTACGTGATACGCCAAAACGAGAACCGCGCCGAACTCGCTCGCTCCTCTCGCCCACATCATTATGCAACCCGATAAAATACTTCTCCAAGCCAGCGGAAGAGATATCCTGAAAAATGTCTGCCATGACGAAGCGCCGAGAGTTCTTGCCACTTTCTCAAGCCTTACGTCAACAGACTCAAAACCTTCCCTCGCCGCATTCAGCAGGAAAGGTATGCTGACGAACAGCATGGCTATTATCACGCCTGCGATGCTGTTGAAAAATGATACGCCTAAAATCTTAAAAAACCTGCCCGCGAGAAATCTGCTTCCGAAAACAAAAAGAAGAGCTATTCCAGCCGCTGAATGAGGAATGACAACAGGGATGTCAATAAGTCCCTCGACTATTCTTTTACCGAAAAAATTCTTCCTCGCCATTAGGTAGGCGAGCGGAACTCCGAAAATCAAACCGATAACAGTCGCAAAAGCCGCGGAATAAGCCGTCATGAGTATTGAAATGTAGACGGTTTTTTCCAAAAGTGCGGTTTGCAAAGTTCCCAACGAAGATGAAAACAACAGCTTTATTATCGGCCCGGCAATGAAAAGCGCCATTGAGAATCCAAGTATGACAAAGACGAGAGTCATTACATCGGTTTTTTTTACTTTCTTCTTTAAGCCCATGACTCTTCCAGGGTAAAAAAAGAAAAACAGCACCGTAAAATACTACTGCGCCGTATTATTGAACCAAACATTTATATTCTCTCCTTTCCGAACACGGGAGGCACTGGCGTTTCCGCCCGCACCCTCGAGACTTTCGTCTGCCGGTCGCCCGCCGTGGATAAATCTTTAGGCGGGTCGACTCGAAGAGTTGGAACTGTAAATTATATTTATTATTTTAAGCAAATAACAATTGCGAAAATTATCCCCGAAATCGGAATTTTAGACAAGTAGAAATTTAGTTAATAAACCGCTCATCTTCTTTGCCGGGGTTGGAAAATTTTCTATTATGGATTTATGTATAATATTATATACTTTTGTCTCAAGCGAGTTCTATACTCAATGTAATCAATAATATATTAAGGATTACAATACGCTATGAAAATAAATCAATTTTATGAAAAATTTTCCGCATTTATTATAGATTATGGATCTATAAACAACGCCTTATTTGGAGGATTTATTTGAATCTGCCGATTGCGGCTTTTTCGGTTTTTGTTATCGCTGTTTTGATGACAATGACAGGAAGAGGCGGCGGTAATTTTTATGTCCTGATCCTTGTTTTAGCAGGTCAAGCCATGCATCAGGCAGCTACCACAGCTCAGTTCATACTCATTCTCACTGCGCTCGCCGGAATGCTTATTTTTCAAAAAAACAAACTTATCGACTGGAAACTGGCTCTAATTATAGATCCGCCGACTGATATAATGGCATTTTTTGGCGGATATTTTTCTGCATACGCCAGCGGAACAACATTAAAACTTATACTTTCAGGTCTTCTTGTCCTTGCTGGTTTATTTATGCTGATAAAAACTAAAGACAGGCTTATTTCTCAAAAAAAACGCTTCGGTTACTGGCGCAGGACATTTCAAGGGCAGGAATACGTCGTCAATCTATGGCTTACCATTCCCATCACTGCTTTGGCGGGTTTAGCCGCGGGTGCTGTCGGTATATCATGCGGATCATTCAAAGTGCCTTTGATGGTTTTGCTTTGCGGAGTTCCAATGCGCGTTGCAGTAGGGACTTCTTCCGCAATGGTAGCTGCAACGGCGATAATGGGCTTTATGGGGCATTCCGCTCAGGGACATTTTGAACCAGCCTGGGCCGTCCCTCTTGCCTGCGCGGCGGTTCTTGGAGGAATCATAGGTGGAAAATTCGCCATCAAAACAAACCCTTCAAAACTAAAAATAATTTTCGCTATTACGACCATTGCCGCGGCTCTTTTCATGGCTTTCAACGCATTTTTTTCAAAAAATTGATAATATTTGATTAAAAGCACGAATTACGTCTTTGACATCGGCAATCATGGGTTTTAATATCATATAGAGAACTTACAAAACCATGGCGACTATAACTTACAAGCTTCACAAAAACCTCCGGTATTCAGTGACCGGAAAGTGCGAGAGCTGCGGCAAACCCTATGACTTTTCAAAAGACATAAATGTCGGAGCGGTTGCACAAACCTCTTCTCACAGGCCGAATGTAGATAAAATGCGTCTTGTCACTTCTTCAATATCCGCCACAAAAAATGTCTTCTGGGACGTTTTGAAAAATATTTTCGCCGAACCTAAAAGATTCGGTGTTGTTCAATCTTGCTCTTCCTGCGGTCACATGCAGTCATGGATGACACTTCCCCATATCAGAGAAAAAAGCAAAATTTCATTTTTTTTTAGATCTTTAATCAAACCCACATCAGCATACATAAAGACGCCGACAGCACCTTCCCTGAGAATAAGCACTCCCGACACAGATACAACATCCATTCACGATTATCCCATTGAAATACCTTTTGAATTAGACCAGACTGTTCAGTCCTGCCTTTTTTTCTGCCTTAAAAAAGGAGTTTTGCCGGAATACGTCAAATACCTCGGGGCTAAAACATTGATGGTCGAAAAAAACAGGATTTCAAGAACAGAAAGAGAAAACATTCTGAATAAGATAAGCTACTTGCAGATAATCAAAAACGCCGGAAACTGGTTTATAACCAATCCCGTTAAAATGGATAACGCCGTCCTTTTCGCGCTTGCTATGAGAATAAACAGGCGAAACTGGAGAAACCTCGCGAGACTCGCGGAGGATTTTCACCTCAGATACGTAAGCCGTGAGAAAATTATGCGGCTTCTTCTCGACGAAGAAAACGGCGGCATATCAGACATCGCCCTCGACGAAGACAAAGCGATTGAGCTATATTTTAAGGTCGACAGAAGAATAAAAGAAATAGTCATCTGCAAGGAATGTAAAGGTCAGATGTTGATACCTATAGACCCTCTACCCGCCCAATACACATGTCCTAACTGCGGAAAGACAAAAAAATGCTCATGGCATCAGATGCCGCATTCCATGGCAAGGCATATAAGATTAGAATAATATTTGGTCAATACAGAACTAAAAATACATTTTCTTCAGAAAACCGAAAAGGACAGATCCGATTCCTAAAGAAAACAGCAGAGCATATTCAACGACTTTTCTCACCCCGCTTATGTCCTTGAGAAATCGGTTTATTTCCGGGTCTTTTTCGTCATATATAACGTGAACCTGTTTATTCATGAAAGATTCAGGCGAGCGGCTGGCGAATTTCGATTTAGCGTAACGGACTTTTCCTTTTTCATCGCAAAACTCGGCTATGAACCTGTATTGTCCTGTATTGACAGTGTCATCTTTGGGATATGTAACGGAATCTTTTATTTTTGCAATGGTTTTTTTACCAGAACGCAGAAGTTTTTTCTCTTTTAACCATTCGAAAAAGCTTATTATCCCGTGAGGAAGGCTGATTACGATCAATATCAAGCCTAAAAAAATAATCGCGTTTTCAAATGACATATAATCTCTTTTTAGATTTAGCTTATCATAAAAGACTTAAAAATATATAAATACATCCTATGACATGATTCCGAAAAGTGTAAAATGATGTTTTTAACCTAAAAGAATTGAGATAATATTAAAATAAAAAAATCTATGAGTATCAAAAAAATCTGCAAAATAATCCTCTATTCCACCTTAGCAAAAATATTCTTGGGCATAGCATTAATTATTCTCTCTTTTGGAACAGTAAATTTTGTATTGAGTGAACTGTTAAACCTGACGTCTTTAAACAAGGACATAACAAAGCTTATTACGGGAATTTGCTCAAGCGCGGTTTCTTTACTTTCATATTGGTTTTTATACAGAATTTACGAAAAAAGAAAAATCACAGAGCTTTCAAAAGACGGTTTCGTCAAGTATGTCCCCCTCGGTATCGGATTGGGCGCGCTTTTACAGTCCCTTACAGTCTTTGTAATTCACTTATTCAATGGTTATACAATTGAAAAAATAAACCCGGTATTTTTTTTGATACCTCCGTTGACAATGGCATTGTCGTCTGCTGTTTTCGAGGAAATTCTATTCAGGGGAATATTTTTCAGAATAGTCGAGGACAGATTGGGAAGTTATGCCTCCATAATAATATCTTCTTCTGTTTTCGGAGCCATGCATCTTGGCAACCCAAACAGTTCTTTGGCGGGAATCGCGCTCGTAGTTCAGGCAGGACTTCTTCTCGCGGCATCTTATATTTTCTCCAGAAATTTATGGTTTCCAATCGCCATACACTTTTCTTGGAATTACACTCAGTCGGCTATTTTCGGTGCGAACGTTTCCGGGCACGAGTTGTCAAAAACACTGATAAATTCTGAAATCAAAGGACCAGCATGGATTACAGGCGGAGAATTTGGCCCTGAAGGCTCCCTCCAGTCGACGTTTTTTTGTCTTATCGCTTCAGTGATTCTTTTAGTCCTCAGCCATAGAAAAGGAAAGATTAAAAAATTCCTCAATCGAACCAAAGACACTCAGGGTGAAGGATTTCTTACATGAATATCAACCAAATCAAAGACGACTGCAGAAAAAATCTAAATAAATATGCAGTAGAGGCCTTTCTTAAGATTCCCACATTAAAGCTCCCTCTAATATTAGACGCAGGGTGCGGGACAGGCGTTCCGGCTCTTGCATTAATAGAACATACAGACGGAGTGATCTATGCCGTTGACAATGACGCGGAATGTATTAGCTGGTTCAGAAATAAAACATCTGAAAATAAATTGAACGACAAGATAATAATCATTAAAGATTCAATACTTAAACCTTCTTTGTTCGATTTTAAGTTCGATATTATTCTGGCAGAAGGGCTCTTGAACGCCACCGGTTTTCAAAAAGGCATCCAAGCACTCCTGAATAACTCCAAAAACGGCGGATTCCTCATCATTCACGATGAACTCAGGGACGACCCCTTTAAAAAAAGGTATTTCAGGGACAACCATCTCAGTTTGATACATGAGATTAAATTGGACGAAAATATATGGCTCAATGAATATTTTTTATGTTTAGAGAATAAATTGAAAATGTATGAAAATAATATAGCGAAAAAAGAATTAAGCTCAATTGAAAATCAAAAGAATAACGCTGAAAATCTAAAATCAATTTATTACATCTTGCGGAATCATTATTAATTTAGGCCTTAAAATATTTTCCTGAATAACTTCTGATGAAGTAAAATAAACTAAAACTCTAAAAACGGATTTGATAAAAATACTTTTTTATTACAAAATATTCTCGCTGAGAAAACCTAAAAGCGAAGATGCAGGCGGATTCATAGATATATGCGCTGATAAAGAGGTTATGAGATACTACGGCTGTGAAGGCGCTTTCATAAATACTTTTGAAGACGCAAATAAGCAGATAGACTGGTGCAACAAGCAGTTTGAAAATAATGCCGGAAAATGGATTATCGTTGAACAAGAAAAAGATACCTACATCGGAGACATCGGTTTTTTTAATTTCGTCGAAGAACACAGGCGCGTCGAACTCGGATACAGGCTGAAAAAGGAATACTGGGGCAAGGGAATAATTTCAAATTTCATCGCTCAACTTGTGAAATATGGTTTCACGAAAAAAAATTACAACAGAATTGAAGCAACAGTTGACGAAAGAAATTTTGGATCAAAAAGAGTGCTTCTTAAAAACGGATTTAAACTCGAAGGCATTCTCAGGGAATTTGAATTTGAGTTCAATGAATTTGTCAATTTGGAGGTTTATTCAATCCTGAAAAGAGAATTTACTGACATTAAAAGCCATGAAATACAATAATATATAATCACATTATGCCGAATTATTACTCCGACAAGTTAAATTCAAATAAGTTAAAAAGATGCTACGACATCGCTCCCCGAAGAGTGAAACAGTTTCTCGAAGCGGAAATAAACTTCGTAAAAAGCAAAATAAACATTGAGGATACTGTTCTCGATCTCGGTTGCGGATACGGAAGAGTGGCGATTGAAATCGCCGAAAAG
>JAFGIG010000079.1 GCA_016929715.1 Caldifarciminota bacterium | reverse complement strand
GTCCACATTTCATGCAATTATCCGGGTTTTGCTGTTATCTCGACAACAATAGAACCTTCTCTGCCGGAGCAGAACTGGCTTGACAGGACCATAACCCTAGTGCGACTCGACAGACAGAATCCGAGGGTTTTCTATCTTTCAAAACTCTATAACACCACACAGGCGTATTGGGAGGAGACCCACGCGGCGATTGCCGATGACGGCTCAAAAATTGTATGGGCGGACAACTGGAGCCTGAATGTCGGTCAGGAGAGGGTTTTTCTCATGGAACTCATTATGCCCGATGGGTGGCCGAACTTGACTTGGGTCGTGGAAAATGAAGGCGGCATTACCGGAGACACAACTATTTGTATGGTCCGAACCGATTATTTTAGTTCAAAATGCGAAATACAAATTTTTCTGCCGGAATATGAAGCTGTCGAAATAAAGGTATTCAATGGAGCAGGCATTCTTGTTGAAAACATATTTTCTGGGGTTTTGAATGCTGGCAACAACATATTTGTCTGGAATTTCAGGGATGAAAAAAACAAGGGAGTAAAACCCGGTGTTTATTTTATAACCTTCAGATCAAACCGACACGACATAACTAAAAAGGTATTTTCGTTGATTTAGATTAAATGGAGAAATATGGCTAAAGTCTATTATTGCCCGGTAGAAAACAGCTCATCGGAAGAAAAGATTTCCGGAGTATCCTTGAAACTGTTCAAGGAACTTGTCTCGGAGGAAAATTTTGATTTGGAAAATAAAATCCCTTTCAAAGTCCATTTCGGAGAAAAGGGAAGTGTCACATACAACAGACCCGGATATTACAAAGGAATTATTGAATTTCTCAGATCCAGAAAAATCGAGCCCTTTTTTATTGAGACAAATGTTCTATACAGAGGAGAGAGGACGACGGAAGAAACCCACAAAAAAGTCGCCCTCGAGCACGGATTCGATGATATCCCGATTATTATCGCCGACGGCGAGAAAGGCGATTATTCAGTTGGAATACAAATAGACGGCAAAAGGTTTAAGACCTGCAAAATAGGTGCCGAATTTTCTAATTTCAGCCAAATTATTGTCATGAGCCATTTCAAAGGACATTTGTTGGCCGGTTTTGGCGGGGCAATAAAAAATTTGGGCATGGGATTCGCGTCGAGAGAGGGCAAACTTGCTCAGCATTCAGCGGCCGTTCCGTGGCTGAATTTCTTTGAATGTAAAAAATGCGGTGTATGCGCCGAAAACTGCCCGGCCGATGCCATTGTATTGGGTTTTCTGCCGCGAGTTGACAGGAAAAAATGCCTGGGCTGCGCTTCGTGTATCGCGGTTTGTCCAACCGGAGCGATGAAGATAAACTGGCTTAGTTCAACGGGCAGAAATTTCGGGGAAAAACTCGCCGAATACGCCTTGGCGGCTCAACTGAACAAAAAATATATATATTTCAATTACGCTTTGAACATTACTAAACTCTGCGACTGTGTCGGAAAGCCGCAGAAGAAGTTTATCGATGACCTCGGAATTTTCGCCTCGACTGACCCGGTGGCAATTGACTGGGCATGCCTCGATCTTTTGGACAAGAGAAAGGGAAGAAAAGTGTTCCGCAGAGGAAGGCATGTTCTGAAATACGCAGAAGAAATAGGGCTGGGAAAAAGAGAATACGAACTTGTTAGTCCAACCTAAAAACTGTAACCGATACTGACGCCTCCGTAAATAAGAAGATTGTTGGAATTGAACAAAGGTGTAATTGCGGCTCTGACAAAAGCCCCTTTATAGGGTTGATATCTGTAGCCGAATATTCCGGTTCCCAAGAATATTGTCTTTGACCCATCTATTTCATCACCGAAGAAAAAGTCGGTGCCCTCGATTTCAATATGCATCGGAACTAAACCGCCTCCTATCTCCAGGCTGTGGTTTGCCTGTCCCGTGAGATAGCTCGCAGTGACCGGGAAAGCCTGGAATCTAAACCAACCGTCTATGAAAAGAAAGAAAGTCGACATGCTCCAGGAAGAATATCCAACCCTGAGAGAAAAAGGACGGACGGGTCGGAATTCATAATTTAAAGAATATAGAATTCCGGGGCCGAACATTTCAAAATACACGGCGTTTTTAGAAAATGGCTTTACATCCTGGGAGAGTAGAACCCCCGACAGGGAAATAAAAACCAGGAAATAAATAGAGAGTTTCTTCATCATCCCTCCTGTTGTATTGGGATTAAACTTCATCTTGAGAGGCATCAAAGATGATCAAACGCATAACTATAAGATATTATACACAATGGAAAAAATATGTATAGAGTTAGAATTACGAAGTATTAAAATATTGATGCAAGTAAAAATGGACATGGACGCTCATTAATTCTGCAGGAAATCAAACCCTGCGATATAATTTGTTAAAAGAAGTTAGATCAACAAAGTTCATGAGCGGGGATTTTTTTTGAAAAAGAGAGATAGTCTGAATCGCTTGGAAAGAAGCAGAACAGTAAAATGCAAATGGTTCAATGTTTGTCCCATGAAAAGGTTTTCAGAAGAAGGGAAAGTTGAAGTAGGTTGGCTGAAGAAATACTGCTGGGGAAAATGGGAGAAATGCGTCCGTTTTCAAATGGAGGAAAGAGGAGAATATCATCCGGATTCGATGCTTCCGGACGGCAATGTCGATGAAAAATTGTCTTAAAAAGCGTTTTGTAATGATGTGTGCCGGAATATCTTTTTGGGTCTTATTTCCTCTAATATCTGTAACAGAAAATTTTACGTTATGGATCACGGAAAAAGAGGAAAGGTCTTTATTCCATGAAAAAACAGGTGAAAGGTCTGATATAATTCTGATTTCTGTATATGACGGGAAGAAACATCCGAAATCTATGCGACAGGTCTTTTGCCGGAGGAGACCATGTATTCACTTATGATATCGGAGAACTAAAGGGCTCATACATAATCAGCTTCAGAGCCGGAGATTTTGCTGTCTCAAAAAAGATATTCTCTTTATAAAGTTTTTTGCCTGAAAACGACCCCGCTTTTGCGGGGTCGTGTATTTTAGATATTAATTAACTGCTTAATTTTTTTTGAGGTTTATTCATTAAGTCTTGATATATAATCCTGTATTATTGTTTCTTTTGTAAAGCCGGTATCTTTCAACTGATTTTTAACACATAAATTAAACCAACCCGGCTGAAAACCGATTTCGCTATTGGCTTTGACTGGATCTACGATGAGGAGATCTTTTATTTTTTCGCTAAGGTGCGTGTCGTCTCCCATGAAAGGCAAAAAACGTGTGGATCTCTCAGTGTTGTTTTTTTCACAAATAACTTTTATTAAAAACTCAGTGAAGTCGCTGGAAAGCGGATTCCAGACCTCATATCCATCGACATCGTAATTTGCCAGAAGAATGGGCCAAAATTGTTCCGGGTGCGGGACTACTATACATCCGCCAACTTGTTTCGTTTCATCTATAATATCATGAACATTGAAAAAATGAGAAACACTGAAATCCTTTTTAATATTTTTTTCAATATATGATAAAAAAACACGGCATTTGTTGATTATATCTGCTTCATAAAATTCACCAAGTGAGAGAAAGTAATTTAAGATAAGCTTATTTTTAAACATTTCTCTGGGTATTTGTTCGTAGTGTTTTTCTATCAATGAGCTGACTTTTTTAACATTCATCTTTGTAAAATAAAGAATTTCAGGTTCCAAAGCTGTATCTTTTATGGCTTGATGAAGTCTATTTTCGAATTTATGATTTACAAAAGTCTCAATAAATTCGAAAAGCTGGTTTAAGCGATAATTGTTTGTATATTCGAGCATATCTTTCAGTTTAGTTGCTTTTTGCGCTTTTTCTTCCGTGAAATGAAGCAGAAGCTGAATCTGTCTGTTAAATTCTTTCGCATAGCAATCAACTTCTACTCCGCAGTATCCCTCATAATATGCCAGGCAGTTGTGCTGGGTGGGGATTATTATTTCAAGGGATTTTGAAGGATATAGCCTCTGAATTCTTTTTCTCGCGCATTCCATAGGTATGTATTCAGGGTGCCAATGGACAGCGAGGATGTGTTGTTCTTCTTTAAATGAGATGTTTGGTCTCGTAATTATTTCCACATCGCCAAACGAAATGTCTGTTCTGACAAGTTTTAAAAATGTGAATTCGTCCCATTCAGAAATATCGTCTTTGATTATAGCAAAAGTGTTTCTTTTGGTTGTAGATGTAGTTATCATTGATAGGCGCGGGAGGTCTTTTAACAAGACCTCCCGCAAGAAGTTTTATTCAACCGAATTTATGGAAAATTCTGTATCCTCATCTTCATCATCATTTGACGTTTTTTTCCATTCAATTTCAATTTCAACTTTCTCTTTAGATTTTTTGTAAACAGCTTCGATTTCCATGTAAAGTTCACCTTCAGGGCTCAAGATGATGCTTTCATCGCCTTTTTCAAAACTGACTCTTCCGCTCAACATTGATTTTGCGAGGTTTTCAAGGTGAGCTGAGATTTCTGCGACAGTTCCACTTGTTTTGATTTTGATTTCTTTCTTTGACATTTTTCCTCCTTTTCAAGTTAATGATAAGATAACCTGCGTAAAAAGATCTGGATCAATTTTTGGCATGCTCTTTTTCGTAATAAGTCTTGTATCAATTATTACTACTCCCATGTCTTTAATAGTTTTTAAATCGGCTTTATTACTGTAGTAATTATTTTTTGAATCAATAAGCACATAGTTTAATACTTTTTCAATGCCAATGCTTCCGAGGCAGATATATTTTTCGATTTCTTTGACCTGTCGTTGAAGACCGGTTCCAAACAATTCGGGATCAATATAAGGATTCGGAACATAGATTTTTGGATTAGGATTTTCGGATATTGCTTTTCCTACTCCTGTAGGTAAAAAATTAGCTACTAGGCTAGAATAGAAACTTCCGAAAGGATAACATATAAGATCGGCAGATTTTATAAGACTGCTTATTTCCTTTTTAATCGTGACTTCAAAACGAGAAAAATTTTTTTCGTCTTTTGACAAATATATCTCATTTACAGGGGAATTTATTTTGTCGCATTCTTTGCCAGTAATTAAATGTTGCCCGTATAGGATTGATCCATCTTCGAGTTTTGTTACGAGATTGATAGAGTCTTCTACTATCGGTAATACAATTCCCTTTGCCTGAACTAGTTTCGAAAAAATAAATAAAACGACTTCTATGCTACTTTTGTTTTTTAAAAGACCTCCCGTTAACACTAAATTGCCTATATTTGCGCCTCTCAAATCGAAATTATCAGGCATATTTAATAAGAATGACTCAAGATGTGCTGAGATAATTTTTTTCATTGGAGGGCTGATATTCCTCATTCTGAAATGCTGATTTTTTGACAAGTTTATCAAAGTTTTTTTCAAGTTGTCTTTGCTCGCTTTTTTGGGAAACCTGTAGGCAAACAGATTGTAAATTTCCTTATGGCCTGACAATGTTTGATCAGATAAAGCCATTAATCTGTTTCTGAGGTCTCCGACGGAGAGAATATTAAAAGCCTTTCTAAGATTCTCAGAACTTCCTCCCGAATCGAATGGAGTTACTAAATGTATAGAATTATGAGTATATTTTGTCATTATTCTACTAACATCTCTCAAAGAAGAACCCCCGCTAAAAAAGAGTATCTTTGGTCCAAGATCGGCTGTTCGTTTGAACCTTTCAAGTTTTATCCGATCGTGTATGACAGTTTCTCGCGTCATAAGAAATCTTTGATTCAAATTCGGTTCCTATTTTAAGTATTGATTGAAATATTCTGCCGCCCAATTGAAATCGACTTTTCCTTTTAATTCAAAGACGTCATAACCTTCAAGAAGCTCTCTGTATCTATCATAACTGAATTTATTTTCTATTGAATCACCTTCGGATCTATAAAACAGACCTGGTGATTTAACAAATGATTCGAAAAGTTCAGGGTGTTCAGACAAATCAATCTTATTAACAAGAGTTTTTTTATAATAGTTTAAATTCCAATTCAAAATCACCAAAGCGTTGAAATTTTCTTCAAGTTTAAACCTTCCGTAACCAAAATATTTTTCAATTATGGCATCGTATTTCTTTTCATAACTCCATATATCTGAAGTTTTCATGGATAGAAAAAAATTTCTTTCTTTCTCGGAAAGCAATTTTATGAGATCCCTGTTGTTGATTATTGTCCCGGGATTTATCCTAGGATATTTTGCGACTCCGAACATTTTTGCTGATCCGTCGATTTTATTAATCATTAATCTGTCATTTGTTATAAAAGTCATCCCTGCGCTAAGTAATCTGAGAGCAAGAGTAGATTTTCCTTTTCCTGGAAAACCGCTTATAGCCAAGCCTCTGTTGTTAGAAGAAACAGCTGAGGCATGAAAAAGTAGACACCCTTCATCAAGCTTTCGTCCAATATGTCTGTTGTTAACAAAATTGACTACTTGATTTATATTATTCAGGCAATCTCCAGCGGCTATATTTATTCCTTTACCGAAGAAAAATAACATTCCAGTTGATTTTTTACGGACGCAGATACCATCGCTCAGTAAATAATATTCCTCCTTTATCTTTGTCTTGCCCTTATCGGGTAAATTATCGGTAAAAGAAAAATTTGTTGTGAATTCCGGGTCATGAATGACATGTATTTTTTCAGAAAATTCAACTTCGTAGTCGAGAAAGTTATCGAAATAATTTAATAGCATGTTTTGCACAGAAGAATTGTTTGTGATGATTTTGTATTTAGACCCGCTGAAATCTAATGAAACGGAAAATTTCGTTTGAAATTTTTCAAGGATATATCCACTAATACTTTTAAGTGATTCCTTCAAGAGGATCTCAAAGTTTTAATAACATAATCTGAATATCTGTCGGCAGCGTTCAATTTCTGAGTCTCGAACAATCCCTTAAAACCACCAAAAGCCGAAACTTCAAAAACAAATGGCTGTCCATCGCTTATTGCAATATCTATGCATGTAAAGTCGAGATTGAAAAGGGATTGAGCTTTCGCTGCCAACTCTATCAAAGATTCTTCGGGATAGAATATTTCGTATTTTCCTCCATAAAATGTTGTCGTATTCCATGACTCGCTTGCCCTAACTCTCGCATATGAACCGATATATTCTCCACCGAGGAAAACAATCCCATAGTCTTTACCTGGAAAATTAATGAATTTCTGTATATACATAATCTGATTGCCTGAGTTCTTAAAACAGCTGATTTTCTCAGGCAGGTCGTCGTCTTTTGATGATAGAACAACCATTCCTCGAGCCTTTGAAGTAAATAAAGGTTTTAACACTACTTTTCCGAACTTATTTACTGCTGATACTGCAGTTTGTAGATCTTCAGTTATTATCGTAGGAGGAACAGGTATGTTTTCTGAAACCATCTTCAAAGTTGCACTAAGTCTATCGAAGCAAGTTATAATAGATTGGGGTTTTGAGAAAATCTTCAAACCCATTTGATCGAGAAAACTCAATAGTTCTATTCTTTCAAGGGTGTCGGAATTGTATTGAGGACCTATTTTTTTCACAATTAATGCGTCTAAATCAAGTAAATCTATGCCGTCGTAAAATATGCTTTTCTTTTCAGAATCGTGATAAACTTTAGACATATCAATTAAAAGCCTGAACCCCGTTTTTTTTTCGATTTCTTTGGATAATACTTCTGATGACCATGCTCCAGGAATACCAACAACGGCAATTTTCAATTCTTTTATAATTTTCATCACAGAATCAGAATCCTTTCCGGAAAAACGAATGACTTGAAATCGCTTTTTTTTAAATTGCTGATTTTCGAAAACAGGTAATTGGATCTAAGAAACATTTCTTTAGCAAAATTCTTGTTATGGACAAACCTAGTTGAAGTCGTCAGATTTCGTGCAACACCGATTGACAGTCTGATTTCGAAAAGGTAATCTCCGTTTGACTTTGCAAATTCTTTAATACTGTAGAGAAATTCAATGATTATATCAGTCAATCTGCTTCTAATTGGATCTTCGAATATAGGGGTTCTAAAGTTGGACACTAGAAAAACCGCCGTATCCTGAACGTAATCTGAATAACACGATCTGTATAAATCCACGAAATAAATCTTACGGGTATGTTTGTCGTATAATATATTATCCGTGTTTAAGTCTCCGTGAACTAGAACGCTGAAGGGACAAAATAGATTTTGTTCGATGTCTTTACATTTTTCCAGAAGTTCATTGAAAGAAGGACTACGGATTTTTCCTATGGAATTATCTTCAATATTTAGCTCGGGATGAAATATTACTATGTCTTCGATTCTGGATTTTAGCTGTTCAATGAAATCCGTCTTTGCTTCTTTTTCGATTTTAGTTTTATTCCAAATCTCATTAAGGCAGAAAATTATCCTTGAAAGTGATTCGCGGATAGTTTTGGAATCTTCTGATATCGACAACTGTTGAAAATTATCAGCTTCAATGTATTGAAGAAGCAGAGAAGCTTTGTCTTCTTTTTCTATGTATCCGAAGGTTTTCGGAACCAACTCTGGAAAAAAATTCGACCAAATCTGAAGATTCTCATCCTCTCTTTTAAGTTTTTCTTTCTTTCCTTCTTTAAAAAGTATGTTATTTTGATTCTCTACCTTACTATTTTTTTTTATTCTTTCAACTCTGCAGCCTGATTTAGTTTCTACTCCTATGTCTTCGATGAAAATTCTGTCTTCATCAGAATTCAAAGAATCCTGTAAAACCGTGTATTCGTAAATTTTCAGCCTTGTTCCAGCGGCGGCGGATAATATAGCCTCTCCAATGTTTTGCAGAGCATCTCCAATGCGTTCGAGGTATCTGATAATTGTATATAGTGCCAGAAAATCCCTCGTGTTATGTCCACCAACTTTCATCTTTTCCAGAAGTATGGCGAAATCTTCTTTGTAAAAACGGTCTATAATGAGTTCTGAACGGCAGATTTTTATTGCCTTATTTGTATTTGTATCAATAAATCCTTTCACTATAAGGTCAGATGAATCAAAAATCTCGAAGAAATACTTGTTGAAATCGACAATCTGCAGATTATCCTTATCTTCAATATAAGTTGTCTGCCTAGCAATATTCTCGCAGAGATCACCTATTCTTTCTAAATTGGAAGTTATCGTGTTTAGAGACATTATAAACATTATGTCTCTTTCTTCAGGCTTCTGAATAATTATGGAGAAGTAGGCTTTTTTCAATATTATATTTTTTAAGTTGTCAATGTAATTTCCAAGAGAGATTACCCTGGAGAATGAATTATTTTCAGGTTCCATCAGACAATCTTTTACGGCTATCAACTGTTTTTTGATTTCAATCACTAAAATCTTGAAATTTTCTTCAAGTCCCTGATACATATCTATAAGCAGGTATTTATAATCAAGGCGTTCCTGTTTTTTTCAACCTGCTTTTTCCATTTAAATTTGATGACAAGTTTGGATTTTCCATCTTTGTATTTCGATTTAATTTGAAGATTGATCATACCCTCGGGTTTAAGCACAATTTCATCTTTGCCGTGCTTAAAGATGAGTTCTCCTTTTTTAAAACCGTCTGACATCGTCTTCAAGTTGTTGATTACAGAATCGACATCCTGTATAGATTCAAAATTAAAATCTTTGGATTGAGACATATTTAAACCTCCTAACCGTTAAGACGATTCAAGTATTCATTCAAGACTCGCTCTTTTGTGAACCCGGCTTTATCGAGGGAAAATTTGATAACTTCATTTTTCCAGGCAGGTTGGTAACCGATTTCTCTATTGGATTTTTCAGGATCTCTGAATTCTGGATCTTTAAATTTTTCACCGAGGTGGGTGTCGTCACCCATCATAGGAAGAAGCTTCTTGGATGAGTGACTGAAAGATCTGTTCTTCTTGATAATTGTTTCCGTGAGAAACTGCGTGAAATCCTTCGATTGTGGATTCCAAACTTCGTAACCATCGACGTCGTAGTCCGCCAAAAGGATTGGCCAAAACTGTTCTGGATGAGGGACTATTATTCCGCCATTGTAAAGTCTGGCTTCTTCGATTATTTCTTGGACTCTAAAAAAATACTCGAGACTAAAAATTTTTTTCAGTGTAATCTTTATTTCATACAGAAAAGAAAGACATTTATTTATCTTCTGATTACTAAAATGCTCTTTAAGAGATATAAAGTAATTACTCAAGAGTTTGTTTTTTAAAGACTCTTTAGGAATTTCTGAGCCAAATTTATCTATCATTATTTTTAACTTCAATGTATAGCTTTTAACCATTTTGATTGTCTCATGATCTGATCCTGTTTTTTCTGCGGCTTTGTTTAATATGTCTTCGTTTCTGTGATGCAAAATCATATCCATGTATTGAAAAAACTGACTGGCTCTGTATTTAAAGGTATGATCGATCATTTTTGCGAGATTTGAATTCCTAATTTTTTCATTATTTCTAAAATGTAGAAGTAGTTGCACTTTTCTATTGAATTCTTTTGAAAAACAATCGACTTCAACGCCACAATAATCATCATAAGACAGGATGCTGTTATGCTGAGTCGGTATTATCAATTCGGTTTCTTTTAATGGAAACATCTTTTGTAAACGCAATTTCACCATATCTAAAGGGACATTTTCAGGATGCCAGTGGAGCGCGAGAACAGTTTTTTCTTCACTGAAAAAAAATGTAGGATTCAGAATAATTTCTTTTTCTTTTTTTGTTAAGTCAGTGCAAATAAGCCCCAAAAATGTTTTTTTATCCCAATCATTGATTTCATACGGATCGTTACTTTGACAGAATTTCTTATAGAATAACTTTTGTTGCATGTGTTAAATATCATTAATGAAAATTTAATCTGTATAAATATTATGTGAAGAAACTGTTAATAATTGATGGCTATTTATGAGGACGGGGTAATTTCTTTTTCCATCCTCACCATCTCGTATTGGAGCTTAAATCCGGCCTTTTGGCAGGCTCTTGCAATGCTCTCGTCGGGGAATGTCAAAAGGATGTCTCCCTGGGAGGGTTTTAGATATGATCCAATGGAATCAACAACGGCGGGTAGGTGTATGTGGGGTTCGAGAAGTATGAAAGGCTTGCAACCCGGCATGTCAGCGACGAGACGGCATATTCCCTTTACTGTTGATTCGCCTTCGACAAAAATCAATGCGAATTTGTGCGGCGGGGCGTGCTGTTCGACTATGTAATCCCACTCTGAGGGTAAAATTGATCTCAGGGTTTCGCTGAGATCTCCTATTGAAAGCGCGCGTGTCCTGAGGGGGTATTTACCTGTCACAGCGCCGGTCCTTCGGTGGATAGGAGCTACGAACTGGTAAAGGTCTCCTATTTCTTCAAAATCGTATTTTTTATATAGCCTTATGGCTTCTTCGTTGTCTTTTTGGACCGCCAGGGTTATCGTCTGTATGGAGTGTTTCCTGCACATGTCAACGGCAATTTCGATAAGCCTTCCGGCGATGCCTTTTTTTCTGAATTGTTCTACGACGGCTATTCTGTGGATATGCGCAGTGTCTTTGACGCTGACATGAGAGTATCCTACTAGTTTGCCGTTGAAGCGAACCGTCCATATTTTATCCTTCCGGCACTCATTAAAGATTTCCATGCTTGTAAGGGGTTCGCCGGGAAAACATTTTTTGTCCACGGAAATGAATTCTTCGTAACCGATTTCAGGTTCGAGAGAGATTTCGAATTTTAGAATATATTTCTCCGGTTTAAGGTTTTCGGATAACGTCATACAAATTTTAATATATCCTTCTTCATAGTTCTACAATTAAAATCTGCCTTAAATTTTGTGACCTCTCCTTCTGGAGCCGGAAGATTGTTAAAACGGCGTTCATCCTGAGACAGGGCTATTTATTTTTGAAATATTTAAGGTGTTTTGGGAGTAATACCATGTAAAAATGGCTGAAAAAGAAAGAAACACGAAAAAGGAGGAAAAGTGAAAAAGATGATTTCGCTGACGCTGATTGCTCTTGCAGTCATGTCTTGTAAAAATCCGCAAATAGCGGGAGGGAGAACAGTAAGGGTTGAAAATCCTACGATTGAAGTCGTGTTCGTGCTCGACGCCACCGGAAGCATGTCAGGGCTTATTGAAGGAGCTAAGCAGAAAATTTGGTCAATTGCAAATGAAATACTTTCAGGAGATCCGGTCCCCGACGTCAAGATAGGACTTGTAGTCTATAGGGACAGGGGAGATGAATTTGTCGTCAAAAAATACGACATAACAGACGACATAGACCAGATTTACATCGACCTCACGGCTGTCCGGGCTGACGGAGGCGGTGATTTCCCAGAAGACGTAAATCAGGCTCTGTCTTGGGCAGTGGACAGTATGTCTTGGACTGATTCAGATAATGTCCTGAAACTCATATTTTTAGTCGGTGACGCTCCACCGCACATGGACTACAACGACGTAAAGGACTACAAAACTGTCTGCAAAGAGGCGATAGCCAGAGATATAATAATCAATACGGTGAGGTGCGGTTCTGACGGAAATACCGAAGCGGTTTGGCAAGAAATCGCCAACCTCGCCGAGGGCACCTATACTTCTATGGGTTACAACGCTTCACAGGTAGTCTCAACGCCTTATGATGAGGATATTGCGGAACTCAGCAGGGAATTATACGGAACAGTTCTTCTATACGGCAGCGCCGAGGAAGTGATGGCGGCAGATGCGACACTGGGTGCCAGCGGTGAAATAGCTTACAGCGAACCTTCGACTGCCGCTGACAGGGCGACATACGCCTACTCAAAATCAGTTGCGGGATACGGTTTTGTATCCAGAGATCTCGTCAGCGAGATAATTGAAGGAAAAGTCCAGCTCAGCGACCTGAAAGAAGACGAAATCCCGGAAATCTTCAAAGAGATGTCCATGGATGACAGAACATCATATATTGACAGCCTTAGGGAACACAGAGAAGACGTGACAAGAAGGATGGCTGACTTGACGATTATGCGAGATCAATACATAAAAGAGAATATCGGTGAAGAAAGAGACGCGTTCGACCTCTTCGTAATCGAAACTCTCAAGGAACAAGCCGTGAAAATCGGCGTTAGCTATTAGGCGGAAAAATGAAAACTACAGCTATTTTCTCAATACTGCTCGCCGCATCCGCGGCGAGCGTTTTCGCCGACGGATTCGTAATAATCCCGCCGACGACTTTTCTGCCAAACCCAGTTCAGGTCGAGGTGAAATATCACAATGTGGACATCAAACTGACTCATCAGTTTGCACAGGTCCACATAGATCAGGAATTTTATAATCCTAACAATTATCAGGTGGAAGGCAGATACATTTTTCCTATACCCGAAGAGGCGGCGATATCTGATTTTGTGCTATGGATAGAAGGCGAAAAAGTTCACGGCGAAATTAAAGACGCAGATGAAGCACTGAGGATCTATCAGGAAATCGTTTCGAGGATGATAGACCCGGCAATATTCAGATACGTGGGTCAGGACATGTTCGAAGCCCGGATTTTTCCATTTCCGGCAAAGGGAACAAGACAAGTCGAACTCGACTATCAGCAGCTTGTCAGGAAAGACAAGAACCTCTATAGGTTCATTTATCCCCTGTCCACCGAGAGATTTTCTTCAAAAGATTTAGAGAGCGCGATAATAAAAATAGATCTCATAACTGATGAACCTATAAAAAATATATATTCGCCCTCGCATGTCATAGATATCAGATACATTAATTCAAAACACGCTGAAATCACATGGGAAGAGAGGAACGTCAGACCGGACAAGGATTTCATTCTCTATTATTCTCTGAACGAAGAAGAAGTGGACATGTCGCTTCTCACATACAAGCCAAAAAGAGGAGAAGACGGGTATTTCATCCTGCTCGGTTCAGTTGGAAGCGGCGAGATCGAATCTGTCCCAAAGGACATAGTTTTTGTAGTCGACCGTTCAGGTTCTATGAGAGGCGAGAGGATGGAGATGGTGATTGACGCCCTGAGCTACTGTATAGAAAATCTCGGACCGGACGACCGTTTTAACATCATAACTTTCGCATCGAACACGGAGACGCTTTTTGGCGGCCTCGAACGGGCATCGAGGGTAAACGTTGGAGACGCAAGTGATTTCGTCGGGGATATAGTCGCAAGAGGAGGGACGAACATCGGCGGCGCTCTGGATCTCGCCTTCTCTCAGAATTTCTCGAGGACAAGGCCTTCATTTATAGTTTTTCTGACCGACGGATATCCTACTGTAGGAGAGATGGACCTCGGAAGAATAGTCAAAAAGGTAGAAGACTTCAACGGCGCAAAAATGTTCGTCTTTGGGATAGGAAAAGAGGAGATAAACGCTATTTTGCTCGACGCGATGTCTGAAGCTGGCAGGGGGCTGGTAGAATACGTCAAGGACGGAGACACTCTCGATGTAATAATTTCCTCTTTTTACGATAAAATTTCCCGTCCAGTCCTGACCGATATAGGAGTTAATTTCGGAACAGTCAGCGTCTACGACGTTGTGCCGAGGTCTTTGCCGGACATATTCGAAGGGCAGCAGCTCATAATAACGGGTAGATACAGAGGTTCGGGCAGAACGAGAATTTCTCTCACCGGACTCAGAGGGGGATCAAAGCAGGAGGTCAGCTTTACCTCGGAATTTACCGAATACAGCCGCGAACTTGATTTCGTCGGAAGATACTGGGCAATCAGACAAGTAGGCACTCTGCTTAGGGACATCAGGCTCAACGGAGAGAATGCAGAGCTCGTCAACGACATAAAAGCTCTCGCTCTTGAATTCGGAATAGTCACACCATATACTTCTTATCTCGTGACGGAAAACGAAGAGATGCTCGCAAGGCCCGAATTCGACGCGATAAGGACGATGTCTTCAGAAATGCTGACGATGGACGGCGCACTCGCTCCCGCTATGGGCGAAAAAAGCGCTTCCGGCGGATTCGCTGTAGACGTCTCGAGCACAATAAACAGGATGTCCAGAGGAACCGTTCAGGAAGTATCTCACAATCCAGTAGTCAATTACATTAACGGAATGGCTTTCACGAAACAGGGTGACATCTGGAAACAAAACGGCTACGAAGGCCAGACAACCAGAAAAATCTCTTACGGCAGCGCTGAATTTTATAAACTTCTCGCTGATAAACCCGATGCCGGAGATTTCATCTCTCTCGGAGAGGTCATTTTCAAAATAGATGACGTCTGGTATGAGATAACCCGCTGAAAGGCGGCATCGACATTTACAAAAGGCGGCTTATTAGCCGCCTTTTGTGTTTTCAATGAAGGTTTTTGTGTGTATCATTGAGAAAGGGAGAGAATACTTGACATGCCGCAAAAAGAAATGAAAGGATCCAACGCAAAAAATGGATTCTCTTGAAGGAAAACCCGTTATAATTTCAGAAAATGAAGAGAAATTTATGGCCTTACTGGAGAAGGCGGACAGGTTTCTCGGCAAAGACCCAGAAAAAGCAATATATTATGCGCAAAAAGCTCTGGATATAGCGGAAGCAGACAGTGATGAACACCGCATCGTCAGAGCTCTCCAAGAAAAAGGAAAATGTCTTGCTGTTTTTGGAAAACTCTCTGAATCGCTTAAATGCTTTGAAAAGGCTTTGGAAATAGCTGAGAAAATTGGCAATGAAAGTTTAAAGTGTTCCTTGTTAAACAGCCTGGGGTTGAACAAATATTATCTCGGTGATTATTATGCAGCTTTTGAAAACCTCAGCGAGGCAGCGGATATGTCGAAAAAAAACGGCAACGAAAAAATTCTCGTGGGAGCACTGAGCAATTTAGGTCTTGTCTACGAGAAAATGGGGAATTATGAAAAAGCCCTTGAATCGCTTTTAAAATGCCTCGACCTCGAAGATAGAACAGGTTCTGAAGACATTGTGAAAGCCGACACGCTTGGGAATATCGGAACGATTTACGAAAGTATTTCAGATAACGATAAAGCCATTGAATACTACGGTATAAGCCTAGAACTTTACATAAAAGCACGAAGCGCAAGAGGAATCGCCGGAGCGCTTTCTAATATGGCGAACATTTTCAATGAAAAAGGAAATTCTGAGAGGGCTGAAAAATATTACTTCAAAGCTCTTAAATTCGCCAGAAATTCAAAAAACATTGAATTTCAATCGAAAATCCTGAACAACCTCGGATTTTTATATTCAAAGAAAAAAATGTTCAAAAAATCCATCGAGTTTTACGAAGAGGCTTTGAGGATTGACGAGGAGAAAAGCGACAAAAGCGCACAGGCAAATGTTCTAAACAACATCGCAAAGGTCTTAAAAGAGCTCGGAGAAATCGACTCAGCTCTTGAAAAAGCCGAAAAATCGCTTTCCTTAGCATCTGGTCTGTCCGAAAAAAGACTGAAATCAGAAGTGTTGCAGAATTACTCGGAAATACTCCACACAAAAGGCATGGACAGAAAAGCTTTTAGGGCTTTGCAGAAGTCTGCCCGAATAAGCGATTCTATCTACGAGGATAGCATCGCCAAGAAAATAACTGATCTGGAAATAAGGTTTGAGGTTGAGAAAAGGCAAAGGGAATCCGAATTGGCGAAGGCGAGAATGGAGATTTACAGGCTGAAAAACGCTGAACTCAGCGAACTGCTTTTTACTCTGGAGTCTGAAAAAAACAAAGCGGAATCTCTTCTCGAAGTTGTTTTTCCTAAAAAAATAATAGAAGACCTCAAAATGGGAAAGATGACAAGTTTCAAAAATTACGAAAACGTGACGGTGCTATATGCTGACATAGCGGGTTTCACTCAAATATCGGCAGGATTGACGCCGGATATTTTGATAGGAGAACTGAATGAAATATTTTCAGCTTTCGACTCGATCTTTGAAGAATATTGTTGCGAGAGGATAATGACTATAGGAGACGCGTGCCTTGCAGCTTTTGGGCTTTTCGACGAAAATGAAAAGGATCCTGAAAAAATGCTAAAAGCAGCTTTGGATATCTGCAGATACATAAAAAAAAGAAATCTCAAAAGAGAACCTATATGGCCGATGAGACTCGGAATTCACACAGGGAAAGTTTTAGGGGGAGTCATGGGAGGAAAAAGATATGTTTTCGACATTATGGGGGAAACTGTAGATAAAGCAAAAAAAATACAGTCTTCAGTTGAACCCGGTGTGATAGGAATTTCCTGCGAAACTGCCCATATTTTGAAAGATAAATTTGTTTTTTCCGAACTCGGTGTCTTTTCCTTTCTGGGGTATGATGCCATCAGGATCTTTACATTAGCGGATATGGTTAAATGAACGATAAGGGACAACTTCAGAAACAAATCGAGTTTCACATAGAAAAAGCCAAGAAATACTGTGTTTCAGATTCTGAAAAGACATTGAGCAATGCTGTTGAAGCGCTAAAACTTTCTGTAAAAATAAAGGATCATTCAAAAAAAGGCACTGCTCTCAACTTAATCGGAATGGGATTAACGCTGAAATTGGATTACGCAAAAGCCCTGAAGTGTTTTATGAAAGCTCTTGAAGAAAACGAAAAATGCGGCGAAAAAAGCAAATCATGTTCCATATACAACAACATAGGACTCGCTCTCATAGATTCTTTAAATTACGAAGACGCTTTCCCATATTTAGAGAAAGCCAGGGAAATCGCCGAAGAATTTGAATTAAAATCGCACCTACCCATGATATTTCAAAACATTTCAAAAATATTCCTTTACGCAGGAGATTACGAAAAAGCCCTGCAACTTCTTTTACGCGGCATGGACAATGTGGAAAACAACAGAATTATCGAAGCCGTAATTAACGGAGCCATAGGTGAAGTTTATTTCAGTATGAAATATTATGATAAAGCCCTCGAATTTTACGAAAAAGCTATGAAAATATTCCAAGAAGAAGGAGAAGAAAGTGATATAGCCGGAGAATACAACAACATAGCACTTCTTTTTGAAGCAAAAGAGATGTATTCAGAAGCGCTTGAGTATTATAACAAAGCTCTTAAAAAATCCGAAAAAGTAAAACATCTGGAGTTCACGGCGATAATCACTTCAAATATCGCGAAGCTTTATTACAAGATAGGCGACTTGGACAAGCAGGAAAAATTCTTAATAAGAACCTTAAAAGAGAACGTCGAAATTAACAATACAGCGAATTTAGCATTCATCCACAAATACTTCGGAGATTTTTACATGGGTAAAAATGATCCCGTAAAAGCATTTGAAAGCTATGAAAGATCACGTGAGTTGTTTGAAAAAATCGGATACAAACCAGGACTTATGGAGTGTGAAGAAGCTCTTTCTTCCTATCATGCCACTACAGGAAATTACGACAAGGCTTATATCTTCCTTCAGCGCTATGTGAAACATAAAACCCAATTGTATCAGGAAAAAATTACCGAAAGAGTGCACAAAGCACAGATCAGATTCAAAGTCGAGAAATTACAAAAAGATATTGAGTCTGCGAAGGCTGAGGCGGAAATTTTAAGACTTAAAAATGAAGATCTCGAAAAAGCGAGAATAAAAATACAGGAAGAAAAAGCCAAATCCGATGGCTTGATACTGAATATACTGCCTTCTTTGGTGGCTTACGAAATAAAGGAAAAAGGATCATTCATGCCGAAGATTTACAATAATGTGACTGTCTGCTTGATAGAATTTTCGAATCTTGCCCAGCTTCTGGAATCAGATAACGCCCTTTCGGTCATTGAAGAACTCAACAGCATATTTTCAGTTTTTGACAAAAATTTCGAAATGCTTAACTGTGAAAAAATAAAGACATTTGAAAACAAGTATCTAGCAGTTGGAGGCATGCCTTTGCCTGATGAAAACCATGCAATAAAAATAGTCAGAGTTGCTCTGGAAAACATTAGGCACGCAAAGAAATATTCAAATAGGAGGACATTGAACTGGAGTGTTAAAACAGCCTTAAACTCAGGTAAAGTAATAGGCGGTATAGTCGGTAAGAGAAAATATTTATACGACATATTCGGAGGCACCGTAAACACGACAGCCAGAATTCTTGAAGCTTCCGATGAGGATTCATTAAGCGTCTCGGAAAATACATTCCTTCTGATCAGGGATCACGTCAATTCGCATACTGTTAACGAAAAAAGCTTAAAGGGAATTGGGCCGACTAAAATATATTCCTTTGGTGAAAGCGATTTTTATGATTGAGAGACAAATCGACGAAATACTTGATTCAGCATTGCGTAAGATAGATACAGATCCGGCTCAAGCACTTGAGCTTGCAGAGAAAGTTTTCAGAGAAGTGAAAAAAGGCGGAAGTAAAGGCATGAGAAAAAAGGCTTGCAGAGTTTATGCGAAAGCGCTGGCGAGGAATGGAGAATACAGAACGGCAATAGAAATCTTCGAAGAGGCAATCCAATTTATTGAAGACGACAAAAGAACACTGGCAGAAAACTACAAGGATATCGGTCTTTCAAATTATTATATATGTAATTACGAAAAAGCTCTTGAAGTAATTGACAAAGCGCTTGAAATTGCCGAAGCATTGGGTGATGACGGCTTGATAGCCCAGTCACTAAACAACAGAGGACTTGTTTTTGTATCTCTTGGAAAAAATAAAGAAGCTCATGAATGTTTTGCCAAGTCACTCGAACTGAAAGAATCCATTGAAAACTACTCACTTATCAGTATTGCGAACACTCTTTCCTCTATAGGCGACCTCCACGAGAAAACCGGGGAAATATACAGAGCTTTTGATTTTCACGAAAGAGCTCTCAAGCTTTACAGGAAAAGCGGCAATATTTCGGGAGTGGCGGCTCAGCTCTGCAATATCGGCATTTGTTTCCAGGAACTAAAAAAACACGAAGAAGCGATGAAAAGTTTCGATGAAGCCCTCAGTTTAGCTAGAAAAATTAATCACAGAGAATTCGAAGCAAACATACTATACAATTCGGCGAACTCAGCCGGCGCTCTCGGAGACATGAAAAGAGCGAAGCTGAATTTACAACAGTCAATGAAAATAAATCAATTGCTCGGCGATGTCCAGTCCTTAGCAAATATAAAAGTTGAATTTGCGAGTATAAAAATGAATGAGAAAAAGTATGATGAAGCTCTTGAGCTTTTGAATGAAGCACAGGAGATAGGTCAAAGAATAAACGAAAAACCGCTTATAATGAAAATATTCGAAATGGTTTCACGGATCTACGAAATAAAAAATGAATACAATAAATCTCTGGAATACTACAAAAAATACATGGAAATTAAAGAATGTATCCGAGACCGACGGTAATTGAGCTTGTTTTGTTTTTCTGATCTATAAGAAACAGAAGTTCATAGTCGTGGGAATGAACAGGGTTCAGACCGAGTGTGTGGCGGATATCTATGGACAAAACCCATTTCTCAAAATCGAGGACGATTATGTCCATCTGCGCGCCTATAGTAAAACCGAAATCGCCTTCCCTGACTTTTCCATTCAGAAGATATTCTATCTCTTCTGTCACAGGATTCGACCCGAGAGGGAAATTGCTCACTCCTCCTGTAAAATAAGAAAAATAGGGTCCGGCTATAAAATTGTATTTAAGAGTTCCCCTGTCTAAAGCCTTGAACTTTAAAAGAAAGGGAAACTCGAGATAATAAATTGAAACCGTTTTTTTATATTTCGTGTAGCCGATCATGTAGGTGTTTTCTTTGCCTTTTGAAGTGAACAGAAACTCTGGCTGAAAAGATAAAAATTCGTTAAAAGGGACATTTACGAATATTCCTGTGTAAAAACCTCTTCTTGTTCCGTCGTCGCTGTCCCTGCCGCCGTATAAGCTTGAGACATTAAGACCTGTTTTTATACCGGCTACAACCCCGGTATAGATTAAATTCGCCGATGCAGCAATAATTAAGGATATAATAAACGCTTTTTTCATTATTAATGATTAATTGGATTGAATATAATTTTAGCATAAAGAAAAGAAAAAAGAAGAAAAATCTCTCTTAGAGCGTCAAACTCATCAGCGAAGATGTTTTTGACCTTAAAAGGTTTTTCCCCGGAATTATTTTCTCTTTTTCGGCTTTGAACCCTAAACTCCTGTATAGGTTGAAAGCTTTAGTAAGCCTTTCATCTGTTAGAAGAAAGACTTTTTTCCCGTTCTTTTCTTTTATTTTCTTTATCGCTTCCACGACCAGTTTTTTACCCGCCTGTCTGTTTTGTTTTCTTTCGGTTACAGCCAGTTTAGACAATTCATATTCGCCGTCGGAAATTTCCGAAACCGCGCATGTTCCGACGATTTCGCCGTCGAGAAGGGCGAATAGAATGAATCCGTTTTTTGATAGAATGTATTTTTCCGGATTGTTGAGGATTTCTTCGTCGTATTCTTCAACTTCGAAAAATTTATTGAGCCATTCGTAATTGAAGTCTCTGAAATACCTTTTTAACTGAGGAGTATATTCTATTATAGCCACCGCCTCATATTGAGCTATTTTTATATTTGACAGCACTCTTTCTGCCATGCCTTTTCTTTTGAGGGATTCTTCCATTTTTGACAGGACTTCGATGAAATTAAAACCGGTTTCGTTGAAAAGTCCGAGGACTGCATTTTCGAAAGCTTTCCATATCGGTTCAAGGAGAGGTATCAAAGTCCTGCCTTTATCCGACAGTTTAATCAGGTGTTTCCGAGCGTCGTATTCGTCTTTTAAGGATACCACGATTCCTTTCTTGGACATTGATTTTACTATTTTTATTACATTAGGGTGAGTCATATGAAGTGAATTTGAAATATCTGTTATAGCAAGGGGCTCGGATGATTTGCAGAGAAGGTAAAAAACTGGAAACCATTTTGTCTTGAACATGATGCCTTGATTTTTATATACAGCTTCTCCGTCTTTTAAGTAGATGTCGAGAAACCTCCTCGTTCTGCTTGCGATAGCCGTTGGACCCAGTGAGTCGAATATATCTATAGAATTCATCTTGTCTATTATCCTATCTTTTTTAGCTTAAAGTAAACATCATACAAAGGGTTTAACCAGTTTATCTTAAAGAGCGAGGATTGATTTCGGTAGTCCCGCTTTGATATTCGGCAATAAGTCTGCAGTAAGAGCCGGATTCGTCTTTTTCAAACTTCAGCCTCATAGATATTAAATCTTTTATCAAAAATGTATCTTCTCCGATATATATCATTTGATATGGGCTTTTTCCATACCTCTGGTAATAGAGGTCTCCTTTTTCTAGATAAATCTCTCTCGGCTCGTAAAGGCCCGCATATTTTCCCAGTTCGGTTTCTGATAAAAAAACCGGATTGAGAAGCCCTTCGAAGTATTGGATATACCATTTTGTTTCATTTTCTCTAGACGGGTCCTCGTTTTTTTCTAGCATTTCATTGAGAGCTATGAGCTGAGCCCTTTCCAAAGAAATTTGGGATTCTACAGGGAAGTCGGGGATTATGCCGATCCCCTCCCAATTGTCGTTTGAGACCGGGTTGCATGCTCTGGCGAAAGGGCATACAATTGTAATCCCCAAGTTATCCCAAACTTTTCCAATTATGGGATGAGCCCCACCTCCCGTAGTGTCCCCTACAATTGATGCCCTTTCGAGTTTCTGCAGATCGTATGTGAATTCTTCTGCTGCGGAAAATGTATAACTGCTTGTAAGTATGTAAACAGGTGTTTGGGTCATTTTATTTCCCGGCACATAGGAATATGTCCAGGACTGCTCATAAACGTCGTCGATGCGATAATAGAAATCGTTGATGTGCTGAGGTTCATCGAAAAGATAACTTGCCAGCAACTGAATCATACTCGCTTCGCCGCCTCCGTTGTCTCTTAAGTCAATTATCAGGGCATCGCAGTTGGAGACGAAATTCATGGCTGAGACAGCAGTATTTCCGGCATAACGGACATCCACGAATTCGTCGAGCTTAAGGTATCCTATATTTCCGGGGAGTATATCGATTTTTTTAAAACCGAAATTACTGCGTCTCAATCTTTCATGTTCTCTATTTTCGCTTTCTTCGTCTTGGGATTGCACTCTTTCATAGACAAAGGGCAATATTCTGAAATGTTTGTCCTGGCAGACTGAAAAAAGATCTTCATTCAAGGCGTCTGTAAAATCCGATAAACTGGATATATGATCATAAAAACCATTCATCAGATTGTATCTGGCTGTGCTGTCCATTTCCTTCGCCACTTCGGGATAAACGTAAGTAGAGAGCAAAAGAACACATACGCTGTCAATTATTTCGATTTTGTCTTTACGCGATATCTGACGGTCTGCAAAACCTGATGCTTGAGAGAAGAGGTTTGATGACATGGCAATAAATATTGCTGTGTTTATTATGGATTTACATGCTTTCACAATTCTTCCTCCTTTTGAATAATTATTTCTATATATGTAATAGGTAACATATAATTATTGTTTTGTCAAGAATCTATTT
>JAFGIG010000078.1 GCA_016929715.1 Caldifarciminota bacterium | reverse complement strand
GACATCAACTCAGACGGAATAGTCGATATTCTCGCAAACTCATGCACATCTGGCGTGCTCGGCTGGTTCGAGAATGACGGTTCAGGTAATTTCACGGAGCATATAATCAAGGACAATTGGACTCTTGTGAGCGAAGCTTCTCCAGCCGACATAGACTCGGACGGAGACGTAGATGTATTCGCCGCCGCTCAGGCTTCAGGGATATGGTGGTTTGAAAACGACGGAAACGAAAATTTCACTGAACATTTAATATTCAATGGATGGGTAAAACCCAACAGGATTCAGGCTGGTGACATAGACGGGGATGGCGATGTGGATTTTGCTGCCGGATCGTGCGGGACGAGCGCTGTTGTAGGGTGGTTTGAAAACGACGGCAACCAAAACTTCACTTGCCATCCCCTGAGGACAAATTTCGGCGGTCCGAGGACTCCTGTTCTATGCGACGTTGACAGCGACGGAGACGTTGACATATTCGCTACTGCGTGGTCGTCATCAATAACTGTTTTCATTGAAAACAACGGTAATCGGAATTTTTCTCAATACGTCATAAGCACCGATGCATGGGACCTTCTTGATCTCGACGCCGCCGATATCGATTCAGACGGAGACATCGACATAATTGGAGGCAGTGCGGAAGCGGCAGCAAATCATCTGAGATGGTGGGAAAGCATTGACTCTTTCTGCATAGCTGATTTTAATGTTGATATGAATTCAGGTCATGCCCCTTTTACAGTTCAGTTTACCGACATGACTTACAGCAAACCTCCGGCGAGCAGCTGGGCTTGGGACTTCGACTCAGACGGGACAATAGACTCTTACGAAGAAAATCCTTTTCACACATACGATGTTCCCGGAATATTCACAGTTACGTTGATATCATCAAACTCATTTATTAGCGACACATGCGTAATGGATGAGCTTGTGAGCGTTTTTGACGGGGAAAGCGCGTTGAAGTTTTCAACGACACTTAGTTCCGCTCTCTGCAACGGCACTCAGAGCATTAACATAACCGATTCACTGACGATTGAAGCATGGATATACCCGACCGGATGGGGTTCAAATGCCTCTCTGGGATACGGGACGATTCTCGACAAAGTGAATTTTTCTCTTGTTCTTTTCAAAAACGTATACGGTAAAAATTGCATCGGATTGAAACTCAAGCACGAAGGAGGGTTAAGCAGTCTCGCAGTAACCCCTGACAGTTCAGTTCAGCTGAACGGATGGCAGCACGTGGCCGCGACATACAGCTATTCAGACGGCACCACGAGAATATATATAAACGGAATAGAACAGGCGCTCACATTCAACCCCGCCCCCTCGGGAAAAATAGCCGACAACTCCTCAACAAACCTCTCAATAGGGTTATTCCAAACAAATAATTTCAGATTCGAAGGGATCATTGACGAAGTCCGGCTCTGGAATACATCAAGAACTCATCAGGAAATACTCGACAATATTTCCGCGGTCCTGAACGGAAACGAAACAGGGCTTGCCGGATACTGGAAGATGAACGAGGGGAGCGGAGATTCTCTTTTTGACTGTTCTTTGAACTCAAACGGTTTTTCACTGACTTCAGTAAAATGGGTTCAAGGGACTCCTTTTTACCCAACCAAAATAGAAGAAAATATAATGATTTTGAATCCCGTAGACGAGTATCAAACCTTCAAATGCGTAACTCTTACCGGTAACTGTTTTAAGGTCAGCTTTGTCCAGAACTCTGCGTGTGAAACATCCCTTTTTCTATTCGACGTCTCAGGCAGGGAAGTGAAAGAGATATTTAAAGGGACTCTCAATCCAGGGCTTAATACTCTATTTTTTGAATTGCATTCCATGCCCTCCGGTCAGTACTTTTTGACGTTGAAAACAGAGGAAAATCTGTATTCTGCAAAAATTGCTCTATTCAAGTAGATGATGCATAATAAACATTCTATGAACAGAAAACAGAGAGAAATAGAGCACAGAAGAGAGACCATGCTGAAGGCGGCGAAGGATCTATTTCTAAAAAAAGGTTACGACGCCGTCTCTCTGGCAGAGATCGCCGAAAAAGCCGAATTTTCAAGAATTACAATTTATTCATATTTCAAAGGAAAAACCGACATTCTCGTGGCTATAATCGCCGAAACTTTTCTCGAAGGGATTCAAAAATACTCTCTTATGGTCAAGGACATAGAATCCCCTTATGATAAACTCAAAGCTTACGGAATACACGAATACAAAACATTCAGACAGTATCCGGATTACCACCTACTGATAGTCCGTTTCCGCCAATACAGACTCGAAAAAGAGAATATTTCCGACAGAAACCTTAAAGCGCTTGCTAAAAGCGACGAGATTGCATCCAATCTCTTTTCAGAAATTATTAACGAAGGCATCGGCAAAGGTGAATTCAGAGATGACCTCGACATTGAACTCTCTCGGCATTTCTTCGCAAAAGCTGTCTTCGCTATAGTCCATTCCTACGTCTTTAGAACCACGAAAGATTTATCTAAACTCGAAATTGAGCTCGATTATCTTCTCAGGGCTTTCATTCCATGACCTGAAAATATTTAATGAAACGGCCGTTGGTAAAATAAAAAACTCTACATTCTGCGGTTTTCGGAAACAGAATAGATTTATTTTAACTCTCGGAATAATTGACCCTCGATTTCGGTAATAGATATAAACAACCGGAGGTATTTATGACAGGAAAAAAAATAATTCTGCCCAAAATCGCTCTCTCATCTTTTTTTCTTCTTTTTTCTTATGCCATTCTGGGGATGGAAAATCAGATGATAGAATATTTATCGAAAATTCAGTCGGACTTTATCCTTCAATCCTCTTACTATTCTGATGATACGGATGGAGCTCCCTGTGTCATCAAAGACCCCTCAGAATATGCCGTTTACAGGCCTTCATCCTTCAAAACCGACGATGACATGCAAGGATGGGTTCTCAGGCTTCCTGAAGGACTGCCTCTTGCAACTCCTGCTTATGAAAACGGCACGTTATTCGTCGGCGGCGGTTTCGGGTCTTATTCCTTCTACGCGGTTGACGCGGAAAAGGGCACTATAAAGTGGGCGGTGAACACCGGCGACGACGGCCCCACAGCAGCAGTTGTAAAAAACGGCATAGTAGTTTTCAACACAGAATCCTGCATAATTTACGCTTTGAGAGCCCGTGACGGCCAAAATATATGGCAACACTGGCTCGGAGATCCTCTTATGAGCCAGCCCACGATATCTGGAAACAGGGTTTTCATGGCTTACCCCGGCCAAAACGGACATGTTCTTGCATGTTTCGATCTCTTTACTGGAAGAAACATCTGGAGCAAGAGTATTGTGTCAGATATTATTTCAGCCCCTGTTGTCTGTGAAAATGAGGTTTTTTTATCGAGTTTTGACGGCATGGTCTATTCCTACAATGTCAGTGACGGAAAAGAGCTTTGGCGTGAAAATTACAACGCAAGTTCAGCGCCTTGGGTTCATGGAGACAAAATATACACAAGCATGAGACAAGACGAAGAAAAGGTGAATTCTTCTGGAGAAATCGTTCGGCAAAGATATGAAGGTTTCGGATATTTATCGAGAAGAACCGGCAGTCAGCTCAACGAAACGCAGATAAGCTACATTATGGCGGACTATCTCAACCCTGACAGGACATCGGCTTCAGCTCAGGAGCAGGCCGACCTCGACGCCCAGGTCGGTTTCTCAACGGCTCCCGCTACTGCGATGCTTTCACTTGCAGAGGACAATGTAGGTGTGTATACAGTGTCCGGAGCCTGGTCATATCAAGGTTCAAGGCCTGTCATATATGATTCCGACCTTTTCAGTTCACAGGGCAATCTTTTGAGAAGGAACGACCCTGGCTCAGGTGAAAAGCTGTGGGAATTTGAATATCCCGACACAGCCGGATCCGGAAGGTCTTTGACCCCGCCTGCCATAGTAAACGGTAAAATATTTTTGGGCAGCAGTTTAGGCGAGATTTTCTGCATTGACGCTGAAACAGGATCGGTCATATGGAGTTACTCATGCGGTGAACCCGTGGTTTTTCAGCCTTCAGTCATGGACGGCAAAGTTTTCTGGGGCACGACACGCGGAAATTTATTCTGTATCGACACCGGCGAAAAAGAAAACACGGGCTGGGCTATGTGGGGCGGAAACAGCGAACACAACGGCTGGGCAGAATAGGTTTTATGTCATATAAGTTCAATTCTGCCCTTATTTTCTGTAATTTCGCCTATCAAAGAACCTTTTACTCCTTTTGACGCAAGATCTTCGATATACTCACGAGCGTCTTTCAGGGCTAAAAGAAGCCCGCCCGAAGTCTGCGGATCGAATAATATTTCGAAAACCAGGTCGTCAACTCTTGAAGAACGATCCACTTGGCATCCGAAAGCTTTTTTATTCGCGCCTGCCCCTCCTGGAATCATCCCAAATGACGCATGCTCAAGAACGGAAGAAAAAAGCGGAATCTCTGATGATCTGATAACTGCTCCTTTTCCCGAACCTCCGAGCATTTCACTGAGATGGCCTATTAATCCGAATCCCGTGACGTCCGTGCAAGCGCTCGGAGAATATTTTTTTGCAGTTTCAGACGCGGTTTTATTGAGAAAAGACATGGACAGGATAATTTCAGCTTCGTCTTTTTCATCTGCCATTCCAGCTTTTACCGCCGTCGATACTATTCCCGTGCCGAGCGGCTTTGTCAGGACAATACCGCATCCCGTCTCTGGAGTGTTGTTGCGCCAAAATTTATGGGGATGAACAATCCCAGTGACAGAAAGTCCGAATTTTAGTTCTTTGTCGTCAATAGAATGTCCTCCGATTAAAAACGCTCCTGCTTCCTCGACGGCGCTGAGCGCGCCGGCGAGTATTTTTCTGAAAATCTCGCTTTTGAGTTTAGCAACCGGAAATAGACAGACATTTAAGGCAGTCAGGGGCGTTCCTCCCATAGCATAGACATCGCTGAGAGAGTTTGCAGCGGCAATCCTCCCGAACGAATACGGCTCATCGACAATCGGAGTAATGAAGTCCACGGTCTGAACAAGAGCTGTTTCCTCGTTCAGTTCAATGACTCCGGCGTCGTCGGAGCTCTCAATTCCGACCAACACTTTATCGCCTTTTCCGGCAGTCAAACCTTTTAGCAGGTCTCTTAGGTCGCACGGACCTATTTTTGCCGCTCAACCGGCTTTTTCAGCGAATTTTGTCAGAAAGATTTTTTCTATCTGATCCACCTGTCTCCTCATTTTAAAGTTTTAAAATTTCTTTGACCTCAATACCGACGATTTTTATCCCTTCTCTGACCGCGTCGCTGTCCTTCCAGAAAAAGCGAAGGCTTGTTCCGCAGTCCGAATCAAGATGACGGGGAACCGGCATCAGTTTTAACGGGATATTTTTTGACTTCAAGTGTCTCTCAAGTCTGAAAGCCGAAGAAACTGAATGAAACAACACAATTCCGAAAACTTCTTTCTCAGGCATTTTTACATTTCCCGGCTATTTCTTTTATAGCTTTGACAGCATAGTCAATTTGGTCTTCTCCCGTAAAATACCCCGGCGCAAAACGTATAGTTCCTTCCGGGTAAGTGCCTATTGTCCTGTGGCATGAGGGACTGCAGTGAAGGCCGACCCGGACCTGGATTCCATAATTCTCATCGAGGACATATCCGGCGTCGCTGACGCTTACACCCTCGACGGTCACTGAAAAGGTTCCGGACTGTTTTTGAGGCGAAAACGATCTGTATATTTTCAAACCTGGCATCCCCTCTAAGGATTCCGTAAATCTTGAAAATTTTTTTCTTGCCTCTTTGAGTATTTCTTCAAGACCTGTCTTTTTTATCCATCTCAGACCTGCTAAAAGCCCCGCCACTCCAACAGCATTCATAGTCCCGCTTTCAAGTCTGTCCGGAAAAAAAGATGGTTGACATTCTTCAGCCGAAAAACTTCCCGTTCCTCCCCTTTTCAGAGGCCTTATCTCTTTTTCTTTTACTCTATCACTTAAAAGAAGAGCTCCTATCCCCATGGGTCCGTATAACAATTTATGACCCGTGACGGCGAGAAGGTCTATTTTCATATCCCTCATGTCGATTCTGAATTCTCCGGCGCTCTGAGCTGAATCGACGAGAAATAAAACGCCTCTCTCTCGTGATATTTCGCCTATCTCCTTGACAGGCGCGAGAGAACCTATAACGTTGGAGCAGTGATTTACCGCAAACATTTTAGTGTTCTTCTTTACGGCTTTCCTGAAATCATCGGGGTCAATCTCGCCCTTTTCGGAAGATCTGACAACTGTATATTCGACAGACCTTTTGTCTCTGAGAAAATTCAAAGGTCTCATCACCGCGTTGTGTTCGAGCGAGGTTGTAACGACGTGGTCTCCGGGATTTAAGATACCGAAAAGGGCTGTATTTATTGACTCTGTAGCGTTTAGAGTGAAGACAACTCTGAGAGGGTCTTTTAATCCGAAAAAATCTGCCATTTCTTCACGGCATTCATAAGCCATTCGTCCGGCTTCGACCGACATCCTGTGCGAACCCCGCGAAGGGCTCGCTCCCGGATATTCCATGAAAGCCTTCACGGCTCTGATTACCTCTGGCGGTTTAGGCCAGGAAGTCGCAGAGTTGTCGAGGTAAATAAACTTCATTTATTTCGACAATTCTACCTTGAATTCACCGCCGTTAGAAACTCTAATTTCAGCCTTAAACCCTTTTTTCTCCGCCGCCCTTTTTACATTGTCCCTCGATGTCGTGGTGTCGACAAGGACGGTAATAATTCCGCTCTCGTATTTTTTTATAGCCTCGAGGGTCTCCAGGACAGGCTGAGGGCATGAAAGACCCCTGGCATCTACTGTAATATCCTGCATATCAATCTCCTTTTCTTTCTTTGACACTCTTCATCGTAACTCCGACTATGATGCAAAAAGCTAATCCTATTATCACCGTGTATTTCCCTAAAATTCCAGGACCTCCAACCATAAGGGCTCCGGTTTCCGACAATTTGTCAGGAGATGACGCGAGAAGGAAATTGTGTGAAAAACCGGCGCCGACTATCATTCCCAAAACAAAAACTCCCGCGTCCTGATCGCCTTCGCCGGACAAGAACAACTGTCTGCCTGGACAACCTCCGGCGAGGGCGAAAGCCAAACCCGCCAAAGACATGCCGAGAAAGTTCCAGAGATGTGAAGAATGCGAAACCGGCTGTAAGGCAATTCCTGAGTGAAACTGCTTAAGAAATATATTCAGAATAAGAGCCGCGGCGGCAAGCGCAGTTACACCGCTTAAAAGGTGAAAGTCCTTTATCAGGACCGCATCTCTGAACGCCCCCATTGTGCAGAATCTCGACCTCTGGGCTACCGCGCCAATTAAAAGCCCTGCTCCGAGAGATAACAATAAAGGCGCGAATTTGGATCCGGGTCCGCTCTCGCTGAAAAATATCGGAGCTCCTTGTCCGAATGAGACCTTGAAAACTAAAAACAGCAGAAGAACAATCATGAAAAATGGGAATACCAGTCCTCCTGCTGAGGCGGTTTTAGAGCTTTTACCCAGAGAATACCCTCTTTTGAGAAAAAGAGCGCCGAGGACAACTCCCGCGAAAAGACCCAGAATACCGGATACTGCGTTCCAGTCGCCTCCTGAAAGCCTGAGAATGGCTCTCCATGGACAGCCTAAAAATACGAGAGCTCCTGTCATGGCGAAAATCCCAAGAAAAAACCTGACGGCGGGAGAAGAACCGCCTCTCGGTTTAAATTCCCTGAACAGAATAGCTGATAAAAGAGCTCCCAGAACAAAACCTATTATCTCTGGCCTAATATACTGAACAACTCCGTTTCTGTGCAGGCCGAGAGCGCCCGCTATATCTCTCTCAAAACAAGCGACACAGACGCCCATATTGGCAGGATTGCCGAATTTCTGAAGAAGAACGGCAATGACCCCGATTAGAGCGCCGGAAAATACGATTCCCCACCAGGACGCGAAAAACTTTGTGATCTTACCCACGACTCACTCCTTTCACGATTGAATATTTATTGGGAATAAAAAATCTTCCGCTGAGCGGTGATAAGATATAAATGACAGGGATTATTAAAGGTTCAGGAGATATTCTCAAAAGAGAAAGCAGAGCAGAAAACATTTTTGCGGTTTTCTTTCAGGACCCAACTGGTCTTTTTTCTACTGTCTCAGATACGCAGGAATGTATTATATTTTTTGCCCATCAGGGAATGCTAAACACTGAATCATTCTATGTCAATACAATATTGTTTCTCACTCCATTACAGTAACTTTCTTTGTATATGATTTTCCTCCCGCTGTGCAGGTTACTATATACACGCCGTTGTGGGGAG
>JAFGIG010000077.1 GCA_016929715.1 Caldifarciminota bacterium | reverse complement strand
TGTAGATTCATCGGTTTGGATAGATTATTTTCGGGGAGATGGCATAAGAGAATCTTTTGAAAATCTTTTGGACAGCAATCAGATTTGCGTAAATGATCTTATTCTGTCTGAGATTATTCCATACCTTATTGTCAGAAAGGAAAGCAAAGTCATTGATCTGATGAAGAAAATAAAAAAATTTGAAATGGAAATTAATTGGCAGGAGATAATTTCGTTTCAGGTTAAAAACATTAAAAACGGTCTAAACAAAATCAGTATTCCTGATCTTTTAATAATTCAGAATGCACTTCAGAATGATTTAAGGCTTTTTTCTCTGGACTCGAATTTCCGTCATTTACAAAAAATCCATGGGTTTAAGTTGTATTGATTTTTTCAATAAACCGAAGATTTATTTTTGCCTGAAAAAAATTTTTTATAGAATTTTAAAATCAGATTGTTTATTAATGTTTATCTATTACCTTTCAAACTCTTTTCTTTCAAATTCGGTTACAACAGAGCGAGAAAAGCTGGAACTCTTTCGTTTTTCTGATTTATAATACTCAAATATTCGTAAAACCTTATTTTAGACCGGAGTTGATTTTGAAGGAATTGCATATTACTGCAGAAAATCTAAAAAAATCGTTTAAGATCCCTTTACTAAAAGAAGGTTTAAGGGGTTCTTTTGAGAATCTTTTCAGAAGAGAGCACGAAATTATAAATGCTTTGATTGATGTCAATTTTAAGATAAGCGAAGGCGAAATAGTCTCATATATCGGCCCCAACGGCGCCGGAAAATCAACGACAATTAAAATTCTCACAGGAATTATTATGCCGGATTCCGGAGATTTGAATATTTTGGGTAAAAATTTCAATAGAAATCGCAACGGAATTCTTAAACAGATAGGCGTGATGTTCGGGAACAGGTCAAGACTTTTCTGGAATCTGCCCGTCAAAGAATCTTACGGTTTTCTAAAAAATCTTTACGAAATCGATGACACGTCATACAAAAGCAATCTCGAATTTCTGTCATCGGCTTTAGATATTGAAAATCTGATAGGAAAACAGGTCAGAACACTTTCTCTGGGACAGAGAATAAGGTGCGAACTTGCCGCGATACTATTGCACTCGCCTAAAATAGTATTTTTGGACGAACCTACTGTGGGGCTCGACTCATGGGCAAAATGGAAGATAAGAGAAGAATTGAAAAGAATAAACAAAGAATTCAAAACGACTGTTCTCATAACGAGCCATGACACGAACGATATTGATGTCGCGGGAAGGATAATCCTTTTGGACAAGGGGAGAAAAATATTTGACGGAGACAAAAAAGTTTTTACTGAAAAGTTCGGATCGAGCGATTATTCCGTTAGGGTTGAATTTGAAACAAACGCGGAAATTAAAGAGGAACTGTTTAAAACAATAGTTTCGCGGATAAACTCTTTTGAGAATAGTGTCCTAAAATTTTCAGTAGGACAGAGCGATCCGCTTTTTAAATTCCTTAAGGATATTGACTACATAAAACCGATAAAGGACCTTCACATTGACAGAGAGTCCCTGGACGATGTCATAAGAAAAATTTATGCGGGTACATAATAAATACCTGTCAATTATTCTTGTAGGCACTAAGAAAAACCTTGTTTACAGAGCGGATTTTATCCTGAATTTCGTTTCAGCCCTTGTGATGATAACCGTCCAGTATTTTCTTTGGTCAGCGGTGTTTTCGAAACAGGCGAGTATAAAAGATTTCGATTTTACTGACATGATAAAGTATGTTTTAGGGCTTTGGTTTATATTTTCATTCGTCAACACCCAGTCGCTGTCCTATGTCATTCAGAACAAAGTTGTTAACGGAGACATATCCTGTGAATTTTTAATGCCGTTAAGGCTGTATTTATATTATTTTATTGATTATTTGTCGCAAAAACTCTTGTACCTTCTTTTTTCCGGACTGCCGGCGCTTTTAATATCCGTTGTTTTGTACCGGGTTTCTTTTGTTTCATGGATCAATATGCCTCTTTTTTTCATGTCTTTGTTCCTGGCTTTTGTCATTGCTTTCAATATATCTTTTTTAGTAGGTATCTTCAGCGTTTTCTTTAAAAATATTGAGGGATTCATTCAGTTTGAAAGGTTTTTAAGGATTTTGCTGTCTGGAGGACTTGTCCCTTTGGCTTTTTTTCCCGGGACATTTGAGAAAATTACATTCTTTTTTCCATACAGATACATTTTCTATGTACCAGTAATGATTTTTACAGGAAAGATGCCTTACAAAGAAATGCTGATAAACCTGCCATTTCAATTTTTGTGGGCGATTGCACTGACTGTTTTTGCGCAGAGATTTTTTTACAGAATTAAATTAAGAGCTGTTATTTTCGGAGGGTAGGTGAAGAAATACGTAAAAGTATCTTCTGTAATAATCTTTCAGAACTTAAAAGGCTTTATGGCAGACAGGGGAAATTTTTTTACCTATCTGTTGACGATTGTTTTATATAACGCATTGAGCCTGATATTTTTAGGCGTTGTGTTTTCTTATATTGAAGATATCAGGGGCTGGTCATTTTACGAATTGCTTTTCATATACGGATTTTTTACGGCTGTATCAGGTCTTTTTTATACTGTTTTTGCGTGGTGTTTATGGTTTCCTGAATCTTACATAATCAACGGAAAGCTCGATTCTGTAAAGTACTTACCGGTCAATTCTCTCTATTACATAATTGTGTCCGAACTTGGCAACAGTTTTATGGAGATCACTTCTTTAGTCCTCGGCGCCGCTATTATCGTATTTTCTTCCGTCAAACTTCATCTGAAACCCGATATATTTTTTTTCTTGAAATTGGTTTTGTCACTTGTGGGAAGTACTTCTATAATGGCGAGTTATTTTATTTTTTTCTCTGCTCTTTCTTTCAAAATAAAAAGCACTTCATTTTTCGGAGCTCCTTTCATGGAGATAATTCAATTTTCTCAATTTCCTGTTGAGATATTTTCTAAGGGGCTGAGGGTAGTCATAACATGGGTTATACCCATAAGTTTTGTCGCTTTTTTCCCCTCGGCTTCGTTGATAAGAAGAGCTGAATATGAGATATATTATCTGATAACATTCTCTATAGGCGCTGGGCTGTTTTATCTTTCAGTCTTGTTTTGGACATATAATCTAAAAAAATACGAAAGTGTCGGGAATTGAGAGATACATTTTTAATTAAACATCACAACGTGAAATCTTCAAAACCATAGCTGATGAG
>JAFGIG010000076.1 GCA_016929715.1 Caldifarciminota bacterium | reverse complement strand
TTTAGAAATCAGATTCCGGACTAGAATTCTTCCGGGTCTGTTTATTCTGTCCTCTTCGGAGTCGGTCAAATCGTTCAGGCAGTAACCTGCGGCAGCGCTTAAAACTATCGGCGCGAACATGACAAGGTCGAAAAAAGTAATAGAGAAGCTGTTTTTTGATATCGCATACCCGAGATAGACTGCGGCGGCTATAATAAGAAGATTCAGAGGCCTTGTGATGAGGATGTATGGAAAAATTTTGTTTTTAATAAAAGAAGTCATGGATCAAAGAGCCTGTCTGTGATTTTCTCGGCGATAATACCCGAAAAATATCCAATAAAAGCGCCGGCGACCACATCTGAAAAATAATGTCTGTTCAGCGCTATCCTCGAGACCCCCACAACACTTGCCAAAGCCAGCGCTTGATAACTGTATTGGGGATATTCGCGGGAAATTGCGTAGGCGAAGGAGAAAGCCGATGAAGTGTGTCCCGATGGGAACGAATGCTCTCCGCCGTCAGGTCTTTCCCTGTTGACTGATATTTTTATGCTGGTTGTCAGGACTCCCGATATCGCGAAAGATGTCACGGCGAGTTTGCCGCACCTTTGAGCTCTCTCGTCGCCGAATGACATGATTGTAGAGGCAAAAAGAAGAGTTCTTCCGTCACCGAGCTTTGTAGCCATTTCCATCGCGCTTTGCGAGAGAGGAGAAGAAAGGTTGTCCCTGATGCATCTTGTGAGGCGAAGATCAGGATCGAAAGAAAAGAGAGTTTTCGCGGAAAAGAAAACAAGGATTATTAAATGACAGCCTTTCATGAAAGGAGGAAAAGTTTTTCAGCCATCTCTCTGTATGATTCTGTCAGATTGACCTCTCTTCTCGACATTGCCGTTTGGGCTGTTGCAATGAATTTATCAAAAGAATATTTCTCGCCGGGTCCCCAGCTGAATGAAGGGATGCATTTATCCGTTAGGCCCGGTTTGAAAACATTCGCACCGAAACCGGCGGTTGTCCCGGTGTTGAAAAGCGTCCCGATAGCTGTTTTAACGTGATCACCGCATAATAGACCGAGAAAGTTCAGTCCTGTTCGGCGGGTGACTCCGTTGAAACTCACTGAAATCTCCGAATAATTATTTTTAAGGTTAGAGTTAGACGTTCCCGCGCCGAAATTGACCCATTCGCCGACGTAGGAATTTCCTATGAAACCGTAATGCTGCTTGTTTGAATATCCGGTGAAAATTGATTTGGATATCTCTCCGCTCAATCTGCACTGAGGACCGAAACTGCAGCCGTTGAGTATGTGCGTGAAGGGTTTTAATATGGATCCCGGGCCTATATATGCCGGTCCGGATATAACAGAATGTGATTTGACTTCCACTCCCTCGCTTATATGAATGGGGCCGCTTCTAGCGTCTATTACTACGAAATCCTCTATAATAGTGTTCGCTCCAATGAAGATTTTTTCAGGAGAAAGCAAAACAACCGATTCAGAGATTTCTCCTAATTGCGCCCCCCTGAAGAAATTTTTTTCAAGTGACAGCGCGTTGTATTCTATGAGTTCCCAGATATTGCTGAAAAAAAACGCGTCTATTTCCTTCCGTGGCATGCTTTCAGGTATTATCCCTTTGTCTATTATCCTGTGAGCTGTGTCGGCATCACCTCTGAATGCTATGAGAGAACCTCTGCTGAAAAAAACCTCATCACAGCCATCAAGAGGAATTTTCTTTTTAAGATCAATCTCAGGGAGAAGAGAGGAAAGAAGATACAGCCCTCTGGAGGGTTCTTCGTTTATCGCATAGTTTAAATGAATTTCTTTCAGATAACCTTCCATATATGAGGGGCAAATAAGAGTGACGTTGCATAGATCGTAAAGCCTTCTCAATCCCTCAGAGAAAGTAAAATATCCGCTGAGAAGATCTGAAACGTGACGGGAAAGGGAGAGAGGGGAAAAAGCCTCTCTGTCCTTTTCGAAGAGTATTATCCCTGTCATATCAATAGTGGGTAAGTTCGAGAATTATGCTGTCTTGTATGTTTTTTATCTGGTTCTGGGAAATCGTGAAATTGTTCATCAGAATTGAAAAACAAAGAGTGTCCCTGCTCTCTGTGACTATATAGCCGGCTATAGATGATATTCCGGTAAGAGTCCCTGTTTTTGCCCTTATTTTGTCTCCTGAAATTCTGCGAAGACGGTTGCTCACTGTTCCCTCTTTACCCATCAAAGGCAAGGAGTTAAAGAAATGAACTGAAACAGAGGGCTGTCTGAGCATGAATCGTAGAAGAGAAGTGAGAAATTTTGGAGTCATGAGATTATATCTTGAAAGGCCGCATCCGTCTTTCGCTACAATGCCTGAAGAGGACAGACCCATTTCGCTGAGTCTTTGCAAGATATATGATACACCGTCGAGCGATGACGCTCCGGGGGTTACAAGGGAAGCGATTTTTCTGAGGAGGAGTTCTGAAGCGAGATTTAAGCTGTAAGTCAATATACTGTCTGTTAGGGAGTGCAAGGGTTGGGAAAAGTTAACACAAAGTGTTTCGTAAAGTGCCGGGAGTGTAAGAATGTTTGTTGTAGTCCCGCTGAAAGAAATTCCATTTTTAAGAATCTCATTTTTAAGAAGATAACCTGTGAAAAGATCAGGCCTTTCGAGATTGACTGTCCTTTCAATCGGGTTTTTCAGAGAACCGGAAAAAATGATAATATTCTTTCCGTTTTCGAAATATCTCTCCACTGTGTATCTGTTTTCTGAACCGGGAACGAGAAGATTGACGAACTCTACGAATTC
>JAFGIG010000001.1 GCA_016929715.1 Caldifarciminota bacterium | reverse complement strand
ATATTTTTTTGCCGTAAAGAGTATTTTTTCAGGAGGGATTTCCCTGGGCATGGAGACGGAGATCATTTCTTTTGAATGGCTCTGAGGCCTGCACTGGAGTAGATAAAATTTGTCTTTGGCGGCGTCGAAGGCGAATTCAATGTCGACGGGATAACCCAGAGCTTTTTTCAGGACGTCGAGTATGGTCTTTATATAATTGGTGAATCTCCCTTTTTTTATAAGATTAGAGAAAGTTATTACAGGGTCCCCCTTGGAAAGGTCTATGTAACTGCCGACTGACTGGTGAAGCTGACCCTCTGAGTAGAGGGATATGATGTCGGTGAGGCCGGGCAGAGAAGAACCGACTTCCTCTATGAGTGCTTTAAGCGGAAGAGTTTCGAATTTTTTCGTCTCGAGGTTTATGATGTCTATGCATTTTTGGGAATAGTGAAACGACTCTTCCGGTGTTGAATTGACTTTCAAACCCGGCTGGCCGGGACATAAAATCAGCGGGTAGTCGTCTCCTACCCTGTCAACCGCTCTTGTGCCGAGTCCGGCGACAAGACGTATAATGCCGTCTTCCTTTTTAATTCTCGGAGACCATCTGAATTCGTTGTCGGTGAAAGCGACGCCTGCGAAAGCCGGAAGATAATACTTTCCAACTTTTGTCCCGACAACCTCCTGTATCATCAGAGCCATTTCTTCGTTGAAATCGAGGAGTCCGTTCTCTCGCCTGTATTCAATGACATCAGGGCTGAACACGCTCGAATAGACTTCTTCCACGGCGTCTATAAGAGCTTCGAGGCGTTCTTTTTTCGAGCCTTGATTTGACACGAAAAGGCTCTTGTATTTTCCGGCGAATGCCGCTTCCGGACTGTCTTCGAGAAGACTTGAAGAGCGGACTATTATGGGTGAATCGCCGAAGTCGTCAAGAACGCTGCTCAGCATTGTTATGGATTCGAGCGGCATTATTGAATTTTTGAAAATCTGTTCAATGTAGGGGTATTCTCTGCGGATCTCTATGGGGTCGTGATACTTGACTCTCTGAAACTCTTCGAGGGCGTTTGAATGAAGAAAATCGAAAATGCCGTCTGAAGTGACAAACCATGTTTTCGGTGTCCGGATTTCTCCGAGAACAGGAAACTCGGAGGACTTGCTTTTTAGTATCTGTCTTGCCCTTATCATTCCGGCGGCTTTCCCGCCCAGCTTTCCGTTGCCTTTGGAAGGCCCTATGGTCTTGTTCATTATCTCAATGAAGTCTTCGATTGTGATGTGGTCTTTGAGAGTGTTTATGTAGGAAAGGTTGTTGCTCAGAAATCTCCTTATCAGGGCAACGCGGACTCCTATCCTGTCCTCTTTCGCCAAAGAATCCTTGAGATGCGGCTGGTTTGAAAAATCGTATAAGGCGTTTTGTATCTCATCGAATGCGACGTCCCTTTTTTCAGCGGTTGTGAGAAGAAAACTTACGTTTTCGTTTTTTATCCACAGCCTTATTATGTCTGTTATCTCTTCTTCTCCCAGCTCGCTCTCGGCTATGTTGAAGACTTCACCGATAAGTTTTTCGAGAATCTGCGTGTTAATCCTCGGATGCGGCTGATTTTCGTCGAGGTTTTCATCGAAATCGAACATGGTCACGGATTTATCGATGTTGAATACAATGTCCTCTATTTTTGTTATGTCTTTTTTGAAAAGATGATTCATCATCCTTCTGCCGAGTCTTTTATAGAGATTGGGATTTGCCTCTTCGAGGAGGTCAATTATTATTCTCCATTCCGGTTTTTTTGGGGACATAATCACTCCGCTTTTGGAAAAGGGGCGGAAATAATCCGCCCCTGAAAGAATTTCAGATCAGACCCAGCCTCTTATTCTGCACGATTCTGCGACTCTCTGAACGGAAATCATGTAGGCGGCGTCTCTCATGTAGATGTTCTGTTTTTTAGCCAGATCCGCGACCGCTCTGTATGCTGAAGTCATTTTTGTATCGAGATTGTGAAGAACCTCTTGCTTTGTCCAGAAATAGTTCATGTTGCACTGAACCTGTTCGAAATAACTGCAGGTCACTCCGCCGGCATTGGCGAGAAAATCCGGGACTATGTAGATTCCTTTTTCTTTGAGGTAATTATCGGCTTCCGGCGTCGTCGGTCCGTTTGCGCCTTCAGATATGAGTTTAACAGAAGGTTTTATCTTAGAGACATTTTCGCCTGTGATTTGGTTTTCAAGAGCTGCGGGAACCAGTATTTCAGCTTCCTGTTCGAGCCAGGCATCACCGGGAAGGACTTCATATCCGAGAGATTTTGCTTTTTCTTTATTGATGCCTCCGAACCGGTCGGTTATTTCGAGCAGTTCGTCGATGTCGAAACCGTCTGTCTTTCTGAATGAGTATGAGGTCTGGTCCTCCTGATCCCAGCACGATACGCACACAGGAGTGCCGCCGTATTCGACAAAAAGCCTTATCGCGTATTGACTGACATTCCCGAATCCCTGAAAAGACGCTCTCGACTTTTTGATGTCGAGCCCGAGATCCTTCAGGGCTTCTCTGACTGTGTATATGACGCCGTATCCTGTAGCTTCGGTTCTGCCGAGAGATCCGCCCACGCCGACTGGTTTTCCCGTTATCATACCCGGATATTTGCCTTGATGTATCTTTTCGTATTCGTCGAGCATCCAGAGCATGTGCTGACCGGACGTCATTACGTCCGGAGCAGGCACGTCCTGAAAAGGGCCTATGTTGTATGATATCTGCCTGATCCATCCTCTGCATATTCCTTCCTGTTCTCTTTCAGAAAGATGGTGAGGATCGCATATCACGCCGCCCTTGCCGCCTCCGAGAGGGATATCGACAACGGAACATTTCCACGTCATCCACATAGCCAAAGCTCTCACTGTGTCTAGAGTTTCCAAGGGGTGAAACCTGATTCCGCCTTTACAAGGTCCTCTCGAATCGTTGTGCTGGACCCTGAATCCTCTGAAGACTTTCACAGAGCCGTCGTCCATCCGGACTGGGATGCTGAAGGAATATTCTCTCAGAGGAGTGCGAAGTAAATCCCTTGTCGCCTGGTCGAGGCCTAACTTGTCGGCAGTATTATCGAATTGCTGCTGGGCCATCTTGAACGCGTTGAAAGACTTCTCAGACACAGACACCTCCTATGAAATAAATTAATAAAAATATTACAGATAGCATATTTTAATGTATTTTATGTTATAAGTTAACCACAATAGAAAAAACCCTTGCACTAAAGGGAATCAAAAAATATCATTTTCGTTCAGGAGATTTTTTTGAGTATGAAAATAAGAAAATACAGAAAAAGCGATTACGAGGGATTGATACTTCTCTGGGAGAAAAGCGGACTTCCGTTTAAAACAAAGGGAAGAGACGCCGATGAAGAGACTTACAGACAGTCCAAACTCGGCAACACAAACTATCTCGTCGCGGAATCAGATGGAAAGATAATTGGAAGCGTCTTTGCGACTCACGACGGGAGAAAAGGATGGGTCAACAGGCTCGCCGTGGACCCTCTTTTTCAGGGAAAAGGAATTGCCGGCATCCTCATCGAAGAAGCGGAGCATTGGTTTTTCAAGATGAAGATAAAAGTTTACGCGTGCCTGATAGACGGTGAAAACGAAAGGTCCAAGAAAGTTTTTGAAAAAAAGGGCTACTCTTTGAAGGACCATATTAAATATTTTGTCAAAAAACCTTCGGGCGATGTCTGATATGTCATCAAATAAGCTGGCCGTATTCGATATGGACGGGACTCTTTACAGATCCGAAACATCTTTCATGCCGGCGGTAAAATCCCTGCTCAAGGAAAACGGACTGGCAGTTCCCGAGGACGAGTTTTTATTTCGCTTCATAGGCGAACCGGACAGTGTTTTTATCCGGTGGCTGAAAATGCTAAACGCTGAAAAGCCCGCCCATATTCTATACAGAGAATTTCAAGGAGCCGAACTCGGGGCTGTTGAGAGAGACGGACAACTGTATGAAGGTGTTATTCCCCTCCTCGGCTGGCTAAAAGAACAGGATTTTAACCTCGCGGTTTGTTCAAACGCTACTGAAATATACTTAAATACCGTGCTGGAAAAGTTCAATCTCTTAACTATGTTTTCAGCTCTGAGGGTTCCCAAAGGTTCAGAAAACAAAACTATGATGCTGCGAGAAATAAAAAACAAATTTAGTCCTGGAATAGGATTTATGATAGGGGACAGGTCGCACGACATGACGGCGGCTAATGAAAATTATCTTGTCTTTATCGGGGCGCTCTATGGATTCGGGAGAAAAGAAATAGAAGGCGCAGAATATAGCGTCGAGAAACCCATGCAAATAAGAGCTCTAATCGAAGATTTTACTCAAGCTGAAGATATCTGATTTTTGAAGTAGGGAAAGAGAATCTTTTTTGCCGGCGTCGAACCAGATTTTTCCTCTGTCTTCAAGAAATCCGATTTTACCTGAAAACTTAAGAGAAAGATAAAAGTCAATTATTGAAAATACTTCCTCTGGCGGCGCAACATCAAATATCGCTGAATTTGCGCAGTGTATTCCCGAAAAAGCGAATTCTCTCAAAGAGTCCGTGTTTAAGGGGTCTTTTTCTGTTTTCCTGCCCCGTAAAAAGCCGTCCCTTCCGAATAAAAGCATTCTGGACGTGTTTCTTTTTTTGACTGAAAGAGTCGCAGCGTTGCCGGATTTTTGGTGATAATTATAGAGCCCGTCAAGATCTGTGTCCGATATTATGTCCACATTGTGGATGAGAAAACTTTCTTCTTCTTTTAAAAAATCTTTAGCCCAAAAAACACCTCCACCGGTTCCGAGAGGCCGGCAGATTTCCCGGGATATGAAGATTTCAGCGCCGAAAGAGTTTTTGGAACGAATGTATTCCTCTATTTCATCGGCGAAATGGTTGACGTTGACTGCGATTTTGTTAAAACCCGCAGATATGAGCTTTCGAGCTACGATTTCAATAAGGGGGATTCCCCTTATTTTAACGAGAGCTTTCGGAGTTTTTAAGGTCAGCGGTTTGAGTCTTTCGCCCAGACCCGCCGCCAGTATCATCGCTTTCAATTCATGCTTCTTCTTCAGAGTGAAAGAGCTGGACTTTCAGCTCTTTTTTTTCCAACAATGACTCTTTAAGCTTTTCGGCGCAAAAGACAGATCTGTGTCTTCCTCCTGTGCATCCGAAGAAAACGTCGAGGTGTTCGAATCCTCTTTCGAGATAGTTTTCAACGGCAGAATGGATGATTTCGCGGACGTTTCCCATGAAAAGATCAAAACGCGGGTCTTTTTCAATGAAATGAGCAATAAGAGGGTCTTTTCCGGATAAATGCGCAAGCCTGGAGATTCTGCCCGGGTTTGAAAGATGCCGGCAGTCGAAGACGAAACCTCCTCCGTGGACACTCAAGTCTCTGGGTATGCCTTTTTTGTATGAAAAACTCTTTATCCTGACTGTAAGTGAACCCTCTACGGTTGAGGGGACAAGTAAAAAGGCGGCGTTTCTGGATTTTTTAAGAGCCTCCGTTATATGCGGAAATGACTTTTTATCCAGCTCGTCTATTATTCCGAGGGCATTTTCTATAGCCTGTATAACGCAGTTTTTGAAACGGGTTTTTTGTTCGTGAAAGCCCCTGAGCCCGTATGCTCCGAGGTTCTGAAGGAGCCTTAAAAGGGCACAAACAAGAAACCCTTCTCTGACAAAAGAAGGTTTATCCATTAGTTCCGATTCCGCTATTTTAACGTAATAATCTATAAGTTTTTCCCTTTCCTCTTTAGATATTGCAGCTCTCGTCTGGTGTATAAGCGAAGTGGCATCGTATTGCATAGGTCCTTTTCTGCCCCCCGCGTAGTCTATTACCAACAACTCGCCGTTTTTTAAGAAAAGATTTCTCGATTGGAAATCTCTGTGAACGAAAAACTCTTGCGGTATTTTCATAAAAAGGGAACTGAGCCGAATGAAGTCTTTGTCAAGAGAGCTTTCATCAAAAGATATGTTAAGAAGCCTGAGGAAACAGTATTTGAAATAATCTAAGTCCCAAGAGACGGACTTCCTGCAAAATTGCCTGACGGGCCAGCATTTTGAATAGTCTATTCTCTTGGCGACTTCGGTCTGCATCAGGCGGAGAAAATCAAGCGCTTTGGTGAAAAGCGACATAAAAATATGCCTTTCAGTCGTCTCTGAGAGAGAGCTCGTTTTTACAAAGAGAGATTCCTCTCCCGCATCTTCGCAGAGTAAAATATTTTTTTCTCGGTCAGAAAAGTATATTTCCGGAACCCTGACGCCGGATTTTATAAATATGTCGGTGATGTATGAAAAAACCTCGGCTTCCTTTTTCGATGAAAATAAAAGCGCCGCAGCCGAATGCTTTTCTGATTTTATCTTTAATACAGTCTTTTTGCCGTCAGTAGATTGGACCGCGGAACATTCAGTGGCCTCGTCTCCGAAATAACACCTGAACAAAGAAACTGCCGAAAGGGTCCTTTGAGTCAAGTCTTCACGCCTGTCTTTTTTCGCTGATCCGGACGCCCTTATTTCTGAGATAGTCAAGGACAAAAGAGAAATCTTTCTCTTCCCTGCCGATTTCTTCCGGAGGGAGAATGCCTTTCCGGCTGATTTTACCCTCAAGAACAAGTCTGCTGACCGCACAGCAGGTATAGCCGGTCGTTCTCGCCATTGATAGGATTTTCTCTTTTTCGTCGTAGTAGTCAGTCAGTGTGTATTCTATGAGTTCTTTGCCGTTTTCTGAACAGGATTCTATAAATATTTTCATACAGGTTATGTCTCTGTCGTTATCTTCTATTCTCCATTTTTCAGAAAGAAGCCTGTCGCTGAAATCACAAGGTTTTATCTCGGCGCCTTCAAACTCGACGGGAATATCCGAAAAAAAACCGGCGTCTTTTAAGACTTTAAGATATTCATAAGTTTTTGGGTAACGCAGGGTTTTTTCCGACATGAAAGGAATGTCCGCGGTTTTTGTCAGAGTTCGCAGTCCGTCAGTGTTAAATGCCGTCAGAGTGCCAATGCCTTCAAAATCGATATTCTCCGGTTCCGAAAGAGCTTCTTCAAAGACTATTGATCCGTTTTTGACTAACCTCGCTTCCCTGACGTATTCGGCGATTACATCAGACGGGGAAAACACCGACTTGTATTCAAACGGGGCGAACCTCGCCTGAATAAGACCTCCGACAAGGCACTTGTAGGAGAGGATTTTGTCTCTTTGCAAGTGAAATCCGAGAATGATGTTGCAAAGCCCGGGCGCTACACCGCAGTCGACTACAGCCGTGACCCCTTTCTGTCTGGCTTTTTCTTCGAGAGAGAAAGGATCTTCGGCGAAAAAAGATATGTCGACGACGTCAGTTCCGGTTTCGATGACTCTCTCAAGAGTTTTGTAGCCCATAGATCCCGGAAGAGCTATTACAGCGAGATCCGCTTCAGACAGCGCTTTTTCCAACTGGCGCGGATCGGAAAGATCGCTTTCAAGAGATATGACGCCTGATGAGGATTTTAGTTTTTCAAGCCTCGTGATGTTTTTATCCGCGCAGGAGACTTCATAATCTCTGTTGAGTTCCGAAGCTATAAGGCTGCCGACGATACCTGAACCGAGAACTGTTATTTTTTTTTTCATTTTTTCTTCTCCGAATATTTTTTGTCGAGTTCACAGAGAGATTGGGCGAGAATTTTTGTGAAAAGAAAAATGTCTTCTATATGCATATATTCGTCGGACTGATGCGCCATATTCTCTCTCCAGGGGAACACAGGGCCGAAAGCCACTGTGTTTTTGAAAGCCCTCGCATATGTCCCCCCGCCTATTGCCACAGGCGGCGTCAAATCTTTTGTGTTTTTTCTGTAGATTTCCAAAAGCGTAGAAACGAGCGGGGAATTTTCCGGAACATGCAGTCCGGGGACGAACTTACCTTGTGTTATCTCGATATTCGGATATTGAATCTTCATGAAAGCTTTTCTCAAGTCATCTTCAGATACGGTCACGGGAGATCTCACGTCGATATGCAGGGCGATCCGTCCTTTTTTGGTTTCGAGCACGCCGGGATTCAATGTCAGTTCGCCGGACACGTCGTCCTTGAAATACACGCCGAGTTTTTTGCCGTTGTGGTCACCGAGAATAAAACCATTGTAAAATTCAACAAATCCGCGGAATGGATCTTCTTCGGGCATAACACGGCTTAAAAAACTGAAAAGTTCTGAAAAAGCGTTTTTTCCCTTTTCCGGGACGCTAGCGTGAGCGGATTTGCCGTGAGCTGATATTGACTTTTCTCCGTTTTTTTCTTCTATTGAAATTTCTCGGGCGAAATATTCTTGAGCTGTCTTTTTCAGGGTTTCCATAGGCGCTTTTTCGTCTAAAACGGCAACTGCCCAGTCCGGGACCATGTTGACAGCTGAACCGCCGGATATAGATTTTACAAGGTCTGATTTTAGGGGGGTTGAAAATGAGAATCTTGAAATATTTTTTTCAGCGTATATTACAGGAAACTGAGAGTCTGGAGTTATCGCCCATGCAGGGTGCTCTTCATTCTTTTTGTAGTTTTCGACGCAGTCCCATCCCGTTTCTTCGTCACCTCCGAGAATAACGCGAAGCCTTCCGCGGATTTTGTCTGTCTTTTGGAGTAAATACAGGGCGTAAAGGGCGCAGACAGCAGGACCTTTGTTGTCTTCAACTCCTCTTCCGAATAATTTTCCGCTCTCAACTGTCCCCGAAAACGGAGGGTGTTTCCAGCCCTTTTCCGCCGGAACGACATCTACATGGCATAAAACTGCGCCCATTGTGCCTTTTGTTCCGGATTGAAAAAAAACGTAGTGGCCGTCTTTAGTAAATGTTTGGAGTCCGAGTTTTTTCCCTATGGCAAGAGATGTTTCGAAAGCTGAAGCTATTTCCTTTCCGAAAGGAGCTCCGGGAAGGGGAGAGCTTTTGACGCTTGGAATTCTCAGCATTAGCTGTATGTCGGATATCAGATTGTCTTTAACCGAATCGAGATGGCTGTCAATTTGGTTCATGGAACATCCTTTCTCATTTTACCTCGATGTCCGGCAGGAAACCTCCGTCCCAAAGGCTTATCTCAATGTTGTCATTGACACACCATACGGTAATCTGATCGCCTGCGGCAGAAAGGTCAAGGACAGTTTCGATGCTTATGTTTCTCTCCCTTGAAAGTGATGTGAAAAAAGAGGACAGTTGATGGGAAATGAAATCGTAAAGCCTCCGCGGACATCTTATCTGGATCGTCTTGCCTGAAAGCTTGACAGATATATTTCTCAGCCAGCGCTTCATGGATGATGTGATGTAATAATCTTCGAAAAGAAGCCCTGATCCTTTGCAGAAAGGACAGCTTTTCTGCAGATTCTGAACGACCGAAGGTCCTGTCCTTTTCCTCGTCATCTGCAGAAGGCCGAATTCGCTTATTGGCAGAGTTTGGTAACTGGTTTTATCCCTCGCGAGGTGCTTTTCAAACTCGGCTCTGACGGATTTTCTGTGCTCTTCAGACTGCATGTCTATGAAATCAATTACGATTAATCCACCGAAGTTTCTCAGTCTCGCCTGTTTGGCGATTTCTCTCGCCGCTTCGAGGTTTATCTTGTAAGCGAGCTCTTCAGGGTTGTTTATTGTCGAATATCTGCCGCTGTTGACATCTATAGCCACGAGTGCTTCTGTGTGCTGAAAAATGAGATATGCTCCGGATTGAAGGGGAACTATCGGCGAGAACAGTTTTGTGATTTCGTCTTCTATTCCGAAATACTCGAATACAGGAAATTTTTCTGAATATAATTTAACTTTTTTCAACAGGTCGCCTGATTTGTTTGTCGAGGATAGATTTCTCTGTATTTGTTTGAACAGCTGAGGGTTGTCTATTACGAGCTGTTCGGTCGATCCGAGCAGATGATCGCGGAGAATCCTTAAAATAGGTTCATCTTCAGTGTGGAGGAGAGCGGGGGCTTCTTTCTTTTTGGACAGTTCCTCGATTTCCATCCATTTAGATTTCAGAATTTCAAGGTCGGAGATTATCTCGTCTTTAGTTCTGTTCTGGGATTCAGTTCTGATAATTATGCCGAAATCTTTTGAGACAATCTCATGCCCAATAGCTTTGAGTCTTTTTTTCTCGTCTCGATTCTTGATTTTTCTAGAAATACCTACAATTCTTCTTCCGGGCATGAGAACTGAATATCTGCCGGGTATTGAAATATAAGTCGTCGCCCTGGGGCCTTTTTTCCCCATGGGCGATTTTGTTATCTGCAGGTATATGACCTTGCCTTTCTCGAGCCGCTGTTTTTCCAAAGGAGTGTCGTCATCGAATTCTATGGAATCCGACATAACTTCGGACAGGGGCAGAAAGGCGGCTTTTTCCTGGCCAATGTCCACAAAAGCGGCGTTTAAACCGGTGTTTACCTGCGTTACAATGCCCTTGTAAATGTCTCCAACTAATTTTTTCCTGTCGAAAGTCTCTATGAATATATCTGAAAGTCTTCCGTTTTCTATCACTGCCACACGAAGTTCTTCGTCGTATGAATTAATGAATATTCCGTTTTCCATTGTTTACCTCGGATTTATTTCTGTTCTTTCCCAAATTAAGTTTTTCTGAATATTAAAGTATTCGGCGAGTTCAGAAGGCCTTGCCGAACCGTTTTTTCCGAACAAGACGCTGAATATAACTCCGTAGTCTGTCTTTTCGATTTTGAGGACAAATTTTCTGAGATTTACTTTCTTTTCCCTTCCCGAAGTGTTCCTGTCTATAAAACACTCGTCATCCGAAAGAAAGTTTTTTATTTTTTCATCTGAAAGGGCGGCACCTCTGCAGAGATATTTTATTTCAAGTTCGGAAGAAGTTATCGGCGACGGCTGCTGGCCGAACACGAAAAGATCTAACAACCCGATTCCGCAGGGAAAATGCTTTTCCGATAAGGATAAAAAATCCTTTTTTAGAGGTTCTTTAGAAGAAAAATCAAGAAGTTCTGTTTTTGAAACTATCCCGCAGGGAAGAGGAGGGCCGTAATTTACGAGAGGCTTGGGCCTTTTGCCCTTTGAATAAGGGATTTTCACTCCCGCCCTTTTAAGAGAGCGCAGAACAGCAGATGTCAATTCAAGATGCGAAAGAAATCTGAGAGGGATATCCTTTGAGTATTTAAGCCTGTAATAAAAGACCACGTCTTCTTTTATCTCCCAAATTTGAATCGGGATTTCAGGTTTTGCTGAAGGAAAATTTGACGGGCGGATTTTAGTCGGGGTTTCTTTTTCTATTTTTATCATTGCCCATCTTTCAGGAGCGCAGGGGGAACTTTTAAGTTCTTTTTTCATATCAATGCCTGATTCTTCCAGCGATTTCTGCCAGATTTCATAACTGAAAGTCTCTCTCCATTGATCAAACCTCGCTCCTGCTTTGAAAGCGGACAATGCCGCCGAAGAAATTCTTTCATCTCCTCTGGCTATAATGCCTTCTATCGCGGCGGCTTTGGGGTCTCTGAAATGGATAAATCTCCGAATCTTACTCAATCTGTCCGAGAGAGTTTTATATTTTTCAGTCACTTCTTCCGGAGCCGCCTGCGGAATTGCCTCAAAAGGCGTATGAGGCCTCGGGACGAAAGGCGCTATCGAAACCTTAGGTTTGCCTAATTTCATCGCCAAAAAAAGCTCCTTTACGATTCTCACAATGTCATGAATATCAGAGTCTTTTTCTCCGGGCAGTCCCACCATGAAGTAAAATTTAACTCTGTTGAATCCGTTTTTCACGGCTTTTTCGACTGAAGAAAAGATGTCTTCGTCTTTCATGATTTTTCCTATTGAAAATCTAAGGCTCTCATTGCCGGCTTCGGGAGCAAGAGTAAGAGTTCTGTGGCCCAGAATGCCGGCTGTTTTCAATGTTTCTTCACTAATGCTGTCGGCTCGAAGAGAGGGCAGGGAAAGGGAGATGTTGTTTTTTTTAAGATAAGGAAAAAGATCAACGAGTATCCTGTCGAGTTCAGGGTGGTCACTCACTGAAAGGCTGAGGAGAGAGAGTTCTTCCCATCCTGTCGTTTGCAGCCCTTTTTTTGCAATATAGACGACATCTTCGGCGCTTCTGTGTCTTGTGTTTCTCGACACACACCCCGCTTGACAGAACTTGCATGTCCTCGAACAGCCTCTGGATATCTCGACAACCTGCCTGTCGTGAATTACCCGCATAAATGGCAGAATAGAAGGAACAGGCGCGTCTTCGCGTCTGAGTCGGTCAACTCTCAGATATAAAGCTTCATTTTCAGGATAATCCGGAGCGAAAACACCCTTCAGGCGAGAAAGCTCTTTTATGAACTCTGATCTTCCAATATTTTTTTTTCTGTATTGTCCTGCTAATTTTCCAATTTCGAGAATCACATCTTCTGCTTCACCTGCGACGAAAGCGTCTATAAAGTGCGACCAGGGAGAAGGGTTGAGAGCGGAGGATCCTCCTGCGATTACGACCGGCATGCCCTCGGAACGTTCATTTCTATTGACCGGTATTCCGGCGAGGACGAGAATGTTTATCATGTTTGTAGCGTCGAGCTCACATTCGAGAGAGAATCCCAGAACAGGAAATTCACAGGCCGGAGTACCGCTCTCGAGAGATAAAAGAGGCAGATCGGCTTTTATGAGTTCTCTCTCAAGGTCTATCGCAGGGGAGAAAACCCGCTCAGTCCCATAGCCGTTTTTATTCAGGATATGAGAGAGTATCTGAATCCCGAGGTTGGACATTCCCAACTCATACAGATCAGGATAAGAGAGCAGGACGAGAGGATTTCCCTCGCTTTTCGGCGAATTAAACTCGCCGTTTATGTATCTCGTCGGATGCTCTACTCTGCTGAATATCTCATCCGAATCGCTCTTTACCACCTAAGAACCGTAGCTCCCCAGGTCAAACCTCCTCCGAAAGCATCGAGGAGAACGACATCGCCGGGGTTGATTTTTCCTTCTCTCACCGCTTCGTCGAGCGCAACGGGGATAGTTGCCGCCGACATGTTGCCGTATTTGTGGATGGTTATGTAGACTTTTTCAATGTCAATCCCCGCTCTGACTGCCGTCGATTCCATAATTCTGTAATTTGCCTGATGCGGTATGAAGACTTTGACATCTTTGCCCGTCAAACCGGCGATTTTCAGAACTTCCACCGCGACATTTCCCATTTTTGTTACAGCGTGTTTGTATGTTTCGTTGCCCTGCATTTTAAGATAGTGCATTCTTTTTTTGACGGTCTCTTCGGTAGGCGGATTTCGGGATCCGCCGGCCGGAAGCTCAAGAAGTTTCGCGAGATTTCCGTCTGAATATATTCTGGTAGCCATTATACCGCTTTTTCCTTCAGAAGGACCAAGCAAAACCGCTCCGGCTCCGTCGCCGAAAAGGACCACAGTGCTTCTGTCTTCTTTGTCGGCGATTTTAGATAATATTTCTGCGGCCGCGACGAGAATATATTTCGCGGTCTTGTTGGCTATGAAATTTCTCGCGATTTCCATGGCGTAAATAAAACCCGTGCAAGCCGCGGAAATGTCAAAAGCCGGAATATGCCTGAGATTCAGTTTGTTCTGAACTATACAGGCTGTTGAAGGGAAGAGATGGTCGGGAGATATGGTCGCCACAATGAGCATGTCTATTTTCTCAGGAAGGATTCCTGAGCTCTCTATGGCTCTTTTTGAGGCTTCCAGGACCATGTCGGATGTCGCCTGGTCGTCTCTGACCCATCTTCTCTCTTTGATGCCGGAACGTTCGGTTATCCATTCATCGGATGTATCGAGATATTTTTCAAAGTCCCTGTTTGTAATAATCCTTTCAGGCAGATAAGCTCCAGTGCCGTATATTTTTGCTTTGAACATTTTTACTTCTCCATTCTCGCTGCCGAAACAATTGCGGCGAGGGCTATAGAATAATACTTGGTTTCGTCGCTGTCGGATCTGGACACCAGAACTCCGGGAGCTGAAGCGCCGACGATAATCGCCGCGACTACTCCTTTAGCAAGATGTGTCAGCCCTTTGTAGAAAGCGTTTCCTCCCTCTACGCTTGGGAAAATAAGAACATCCGCTTCTCCGTTGACGGGAGAGATTATTTTTTTGCTGTCGAGACAGTGCTTGTTTATAGAGATGTCGAGAGCGAGGGGGCCGTCAACTATGCAGTTTTTAATCTGTCCTCTTTGAGCCATCTTGGTCAGAAGCGCCGCGTCTATTGAAGATTGAATTTTTTGTTCGACTTTTTCAGATGCTGACAAAACGGCTACCTTTGGATTTTTTACTCCGAGAAAACTGGCGATTTCCACGCAGTATTCAATCATCAAAGCTTTTTGGCTCAAGTCCGGCTGAGGCAGGATAGCTACGTCGGAAATAATCAGAAACTTTGGGTATGTTTCTACTTTCGCTATAGTCACATGAGTAAGGGTCGATTTGGGAGGCATAAGCCCTTTTTCTTTGTCGAGTATCGCCCTTGCGAAATCAGAAGTAGAGATCATGCCTTTCATTATGATGTCCGCCTTCTTTTCCCTGATTATTTCGACTGATTTTTTTCCGGCGAGTTTTCTGTCGGTCTCTTCAACGTATTCGAATATATCTGGATCTATGCCGACTTTTTTCGCAAGTTCTGCAGTCGCCTTTTTGTCTCCGACCATTATAGCGTGAATAAAACCTTCTTTTGCCGCTCTTGCTATCGCTTCGATAGTGTCGGGATCGTCACCGCATGCGACTGAGACCGTTTGTTTAGGGCATGATTTCGCTTTTTCGACTAATTCTTCAAATGATCCGATGGCTTGCATTTATCCTCCTATTTTTTCTGCGCTAATTCATGAATGAGTTTGGTCATTATGATGGATCTCTGAATCTGGTTTGTTCCCTCGTATATCTGGGTGATTTTTGCGTCTCTCATCATTTTCTCCACGGGATAATCCTTCATGTATCCGTAACCGCCCAGAATTTGAACGGCATCCGTCGTAACTTTCATAGCGACATCGCTGGCGAATATTTTCGTCATTGCGGAAAATTTGCCTATGTCTTTTACACCGGAATCGATGTATTTTGAAACAATGAAATTGAGGCTTCTAGCCGCCTGAATAGAAGTCTCCATGTCCGCGAGCATGAATCCTATACCCTGAAAGTTTATAACCGCCTGACCGAACTGAATTCTTTCAGAAGAATATTCGGCAGCGGCTTCAAAAGCGCCCTGGGCTATTCCGATAGCCTGAGAAGCCACGCCCGGTCTCGATCTGTCAAATGTGTCCATTGCGATTCTGAAGCCCCTGCCTTCTCCGCCTATAAGGTTTTCCTTTGGAATTTCGCAATCATCGAATACGAGTTCAGTTGTTATGGATGACCTGATACCGAGCTTTTTCTCTTTTTTCCCGAAAGAAAAACCATTGGCTCCTTTCTCCACAATAACGGCAGACAGACCCCGAATTCCTTTTCCGGGATTGGTGGTGACGAAAACGACATAGATATCCGCTTCGCTGCCGGATGTTATAAACTGCTTTGTGCCGTTTAAGATGTATTTGTCGCCTTTAAGAACGGCTTTTGTCTTAATGTTCCCTGAATCGGAGCCGGCTTCGGCCTCGGTTATAGCGAAAGCGGCGAGTTTTTCACCGCTGGCGATGAGGGGTAGGTATTTTTTCTTCTGCTGTTCATTGGCGTGCGAAAGCAGAGGCATCGCGCCTAATCCGCTCGCGGCATAGCAAATGGCTACACCTCCGCAAATTCTCGACAATTCCTCCGTTACGATTGAAAGCTCTGTTGTCCCGCCGCCGAGTCCGTCATACTGCTCGGGAATGAAAACTCTGAAAAGATCAGCGCGGGCGAGCTCCGCGAGTATTTCTCTGGGGAAAATCTCTTTTTCGTCGAATTCAGCCCTGATGGGAAGAATCTTTTCTTCGGCAATTTTCTTTGTCAGGTTTTTAATCTCGAGCTGTTCTTCAGTGTAAAAAATATCCGTCGGCGAAATCATCTGTCCTCCTTTTCAGAATCCAAAACTCTCTTGAATATTAACTCAATATTTTCTTTGAATTTTTCCTCGTCACAAACTTCTGAAAGCTCATCACTTTTGAATATTTTTGAATATTCTTCGTCTTTTTCGAATACTTCCGACAGGGAAAGCCCTTTTTCCTGGGCTTTCATTGAAGCTGATTGGACTATTCTGTATGCTTCGTCTCTTTCCATGCCTTTGTCGCAAAGTCTCAGAAGAAAAGATCCAGACAAATATCTCTGGCCGGATTTATCTTTGTTTTTTTTCATTTTTTCAGAATCTGTGAAGAGATACTGAATAATATACTCCATTTTAACGAGCATATAAAGAGATAAACTTGTCGCCTGAGGAAAAGTTATTCTCTCAACGGATGAATGACTTATATCTCTTTCGTCCCATAGAGAGACATTTTCCATGGAAGCCGAGAGGTATCCCCTGAAAAGTCTTGCCAAACCGCAAATTCTCTCGCAAATCACCGGATTTTTTTTGTGCGGCATAGCAGAAGAGCCTTTTTGCCCTTTGGCGAAAGGTTCACCCAGTTCGCCGGTTTCGGTTCTCTGTAAAAGTCTTATCTGTAAAGCTGTCCTCTCAAGAGAACATGACAAATGAGCGAGAGCCATCATGAAATAAAGGTGTCTGTCCCTCGGAACCACCTGTGTGGAGACCGGTTCAGGTTTCAGCCCGAGTATCTGGAGAGCTCGCTTTTCTATTTCAGAATCCGTGTTCCCGTATAATCCTACCGGACCTGAAATTTTACCGAATCCTATTTTCTCGATGGCATCTTGAAGTATAGCGTGAGAGCGTTTAAAATTCTCCCTCAAAGATAAAAGTTTGACGCCGAGGGTAATCGGTTCCGCGTGGACTCCGTGTGTTCTTCCCATCATCACGAGATGTTTGGTCTCTAACGCTTTGTCCCTCATTTTATCCATCAGCGATAAAAGTGATTTTTGTATTAATTTTCCGGCTTCTGTCAAAATAACGGCAAGAGAAGTGTCCAATACGTCCGATGAAGTCATTCCGAAATGAATATGCCTTGAAGGTTTACCTGCGAATTCGGAAACAGAACTGAGAAACGCTATGACGTCGTGCTGGACCTCTTCTTCTATTTCACGGATTCTCTCTATATCGAAATCCGCCTTATTTTCGATTTCTTTGAAATCTTTCTCAGGTATAAGACCTTTTTCCATTCTCGCTCTGCAAACTGCCAGCTCCACTCTGAGCCAGGTCCTGAACTTGTGTTCATCCGACCAGAGGTCTTTCATCTCCGGCAAAGTGTATCTGTCTAAAAGACTCATTGTTCTCCTCTTTTTAAAAACCCGTAACTGCTTTTATGAATTCACTTAATATGAACGGAGCTTTTTCATTTGAGTATAAAACTCTGTAGAGATAAAGTCCATCAGGCGGAGCGGTGAATCCGCCGTACTTTCTGTTTTTTAGGAGCAAAGCCTCGGAAAAGCAATCCGGATCTCTTTTGCCCCTCCCTATATCATATAACATTCCCACGACTGACCTGAGCATTTTGTGCAGAAATCTGTCTGCCGCAAAAAAGAGAACTATGCCGCTTCCTGTCTCGGTTATTTCGGCGCTTCTCATGTCCACGAAAGTGTTTTTATCTGAACTCTTGGCTATGCAGAAAGATGAAAAATCGTGTTTTCCTTTCAGCAGAAGAAGGGCTTTTGACATATCGGAATGATTCAGTTTTTTTCTCAGGCGCCAAACTATGCCCCGGGTGAAAGGATTTGCGCCGGAATAATCAATTCTGTATAAGTATTGTCTTTCTGTCGCGTCTTTAGTCGAATGAAACGAATCGAAGGCAGTTGTCAAATCGTTAAGCCCCAAATCGGCAGGTAATACTGAATTTATTGCTTTTAAGAAGTCTTTGTCGGGCAGAGCGGAAAAAGTGTCGAAATGAGCGGTTTGTCCGAGTGCGTGAACTCCAGCGTCAGTTCTTCCTGCGGCGGTCACCCTGATATTTTCGCCTGTTATAAATTTAATCCTTTTTTCAAGTTCACCCTGGACTGTCCTTTTTTCCTTTTGATACTGCCAGCCGTAGAAATTTCCGCCTTTGTAAGAAATTAAAATCTTAATTCTTCTCAAAAAAAGATTCTCCAAAGAGTAAACAAGATTATCTGGAGATAAAGAAAAAGATCTCCTTTGGGAAATCGGTTTTTCTCAGTCAATCTTTCTAAATCATCGGTATCCTTGAATCCTCTTGAAAAAAGAGAATAATAAAGGTCACGTTTACGCAGTTTGATTTTAAGAAAACTCCAGTTTACGAGCATAGGAAAAAGGCTATAAGAACCATAACGGCCGTTTTTGTTTATTCTTAAATTGAGCAAAGCGCAATTAAGTTCCGAACGCAAGAAAGGGGCAAAGCTCGAAGAAATTTCCCATATAATGTAAAAACTTTTGGAGAGGGCTGTTTTTCCATAAAAAGGAAGAGAAACAAAATCTTCGGCTGAAAGGGCGTTGGAGAATATAAAAGACAGATATAAGACAGAGACGAGTTTGAAAAAGGGAACGGCGGCAGCTTTGCCGAAAAAGTAAAAGGTTGTGCATAGGGCAAAACCGAGTATGGAAAAGACAAATCTTTTTAAATTTTTCGAAAAAAGGAAAAAAGCGGAAACCAGAGCAAAAACTGAAGCGGAATATAAAAAAGACTCGGAATAGAAGAGGAAAAGAAAACAAGAGAAAAAAAAGAGAACCTTTGCGGAGGGAGAAAAATTCGATGTCAAACCGCTTTTCCGTAGTGTCTATTTAGACAAGCCTCAATGAATCCTTTGAAAAGAGGGGATGGATCTATCAGGCTCGATTTAAATTCTGGATGAGCTTGCGTGGCGACGAAAAAAGGATGTTCTTTGAGCTCTATAAACTCCATAAGAGGTAGTTCATTTTCGTGACGCAGGTGGAATCCTGAGAATACAATGCCTGTTTTTTCAAGGCTTTCTACAAACTCGGGATTGACTTCGAATCTATGCCTGTGACGTTCGATTATTCTCGTGTATTTTCCGTCTCTTGTTTCCGCTCCGAGCCTGAAACTTTCTTTTCCTTCGGCGATAGAAGCTATCAAAAGAGAATCTTTTTTGACCCTGTCTGTCTGAAGATAGAGAGACTCTACCTTAGTGTCTTTTATTATATTGGCGAGGTATGCGCCGAGTCTCATTGTGGCTCCGTATCTTGAATTTTCCATAGCTTTTTCCTGGGAAGGGAGAAGAGTTATTATTGGATTTGGGCACGAGGGCTCATATTCGGTCGAGTTTGCATCTTTAAGTTTCAGTATGTTTCTTGCGCTCTCTATCAAGGCGAGCTGCATGCCGAGACAAAGTCCGAGAAAGGGTATGTTTTTTGTCCGCGCTATATTTATCGCTGTTATCTTTCCTTCGACTCCCTGTTGGCCGAATCCTCCCGGGACTATCACTCCGTCAAGGTTTTCAAGCCCAGTCAAATCTTCCTTCAGGTTTTTTTCAATAGAAGAAGCGCTTATCCATTCTATCTTCACCCTGCAGTCTAAGTTGGCTCCGGCGTGTTCAAGGGCGTGTTTTACTGAAATGTAGGCGTCTTCGAGCTGGTAATTGCCTGTTTCTATGTATTTGCCTATCATTCCTATGGAAATCTCTTTCGAAGGATTGGTTATGCGGGATACAAGGTTTTGCCATTGGACCCAGTTGCCTTCTTTTTTTGGTTTTAAGTCCAGTGTCATTAGTATTTTTTTGCCGAGACTTTCTCTTTCAAAATTCAAAGGAACTGAATAGACAGAAGATATATCCGGAGCTGAAATAACCATTTCTGCCGGAATGTTCGCGTAGATCTCGATTTTTTTCTTTCTCACCTGATCTATTTCTGTTTTTGCCCTGCAGAGAATAATGTCGGGAAATATGCCGTGTTGAGAAAGAAGTTTTATGGCCTGCTGAGTCGGTTTGGTCTTCATTTCGCCTATATTTCCCGGGATGGGAAGATATGTGAGCATAACATAGGAAAAGCTGTTCTGGCCGAGTTTTCTTTCAAGGCTTTTCAGGGCAAATAGAAATGGAATATTTTCATAGTCCCCTATGGTTCCGCCGATTTCAATTACTGCTATTTCGTGTTCTTTTGTCGAGTCTTCGATTCTGTAGATAATTTCGTCTGGTATATGGGGTATAAATTGAACGGTTTCTCCCAGAAACTTGCCGTTCCTCTCCTTCTCTATGACCGCCCAGTATATCTGTCCGGTTGTAATGTTGTTCTTTTTCGGTATCTGATCGCCGATAAATCTTTCGTAATTCCCCAAATCCTGGTCTATTTCTCCGCCGTCGTCGGTTACCCAGACCTCTCCGTGCTCCGTGGGTCTCAAAGTTCCGGCGTCGAAATTAATATATGGGTCTATTTTGACTGCGGTCGTCCAATATCCGTATTCGACAAGTATTTTAGCTATCGAAGCAGAAGCAATTCCTTTACCGACGCCGCTTATCACACCGCCTACGACTACGACATATTTTTGAGCCATTTTTCTTTTTCTCCCTTGACGAGATTTTGTGCCTTTATGAAATCATCTTCAGTGTCTATTCCAAATGAGCTTTTCAGGGCAATAACTACTTTTATTTTCTCTCCCATTTCGAGAACTCTGAGCTGTTCGAGTTTTTCTGTGTTTTCGAGAACTCCCTGAGGAGATTCAGAGAACTTTAACAAAAAGTCTTTTCTAAAGACATAGAGCCCCAAATGGCGCAAATAATTCACAGGTGTATTATCCCTTGAAAACGGAATTTTCGCCCTTGAAAAATACAGGGCGTAACCTCTATTGTCGAGAACGACTTTCACCGATGACTGACATAAAGGGTCTTCGCCTTCGGAGAAAGGAAAACAAAGGGTAGAAACGCTCGCCAGCGGATCTTCAATCAGAGAATTAACGGCTTTGTCTATATCGGTTGGGCAGAGAAAAGGCTCGTCACCTTGAATATTGGCAACGATTTGCGCGCCGTGATTTCTCGCGATCCATGCCGCTCTGTCTGAACCGCTCGGAAGTTCCGGGGTCAAAACGCATTTAACATTACTAAAAGACGGGGCTTGTTCGGCAATTATTTCCGAGTCCGTGGCAATTATCACTTCATCGAGGGATTTAGCCATGGAGGCAGATCGCGCCGCCCAGTGGAAAAGAGGCTTCCCTCCGAGCACTAAAAGAGGTTTGGAAGGAAGCCTTTCTGAGCCAATCCTCACCGGTATTACCCCGAGGACTGTGCGTTTGTTCATGACGGTCTCAAATCGTCAGGATTCTATTTCTTTCACCTGAGACTCTGTCGAAAGAGCTTCTTTTTCCGACAGAAGAATCCTTCGACCGTCTGAAGACATTTCTATGATTTTGAGGCTGAGGTCGTCTCCGATTTTATAGACATCGGAAGGTTTTTTTATGTTTTCGTTGTTCAGATGAGAAAAAGGCACGAATCCTCTTGCGTTGTCGTCAATTTTGACGACGATGCCCCTGTCTTTCAGCTCGACAATGCTGCCTGTTATCTGATCGCCTGTCTGATGAGAGGAAATAAATTTCTGGACAGGGTCTTCTTCAAGCTGCTTTATGCCTAGAGAGATTTTTTTTGATTCTTTGTCTATCTTGAGGACTTTGCAGTGAACCGATTTGCCCTCTTTTAGAATCTGCCTAGGAGTTTCTATTCTTTCAACCCAGGACATGTCTGAAACGTGAATCAGTCCGTCAATTCCTTCTTCAAGTTGAACGAAAGCGCCGAAATTCGTTATTGTCCTGATTTTGCCTTCGACAACCGAACCTACCGGATATTTATCCTCTATGGTCTCCCACGGATCTGGATGAACCTGTTTAAGACCGAGGGATATTCTCTGTTTATCAGGATCGATATGGAGGACTACTGCTTCGACAGACTGGTCGACTTCGAGTATGTCTGAAGGTTTTTTGATGTGTTTTGTCCAAGACATCTCAGAGATATGGATTAAGCCTTCGACACCTTTTTCTATTTCTACGAAAGCTCCGTAATCAGTCATGGAAACGACTTTACCGTTCACTTTTGATCCTTCAGGGTATTTTTCTGTAATATTTTTCCAGGGATCGGGTATCAGTTGTTTCATGCCGAGTGAGACTCTGTTTTTCTCTTTCTCGATGCCGATGACCATAACCTGAACGGTGTCGCCAATTGACAAAACTTCGCTGGGGTGCTGAATTCTTCCCCATGAAATATCCGTAATATGAAGAAGTCCGTCTATTCCGCCGAGATCTATAAAGGCTCCGAAAGGAGTGATGTTTTTGACTTTTCCTTCGAGAACGGAATTGACGTCGAGGTCGTGGAACAGCTGCTTTTTCTTCTGTTCCCTGTCTTCCTCGAGTATTTGCCTTCTCGAAACCACAATATTTCTTCTCTTCCAGTTCAGTTTGATAATTCTGAAGAGGAATTTTTTTCCGACAAGGGAATCCATGTCCTTGCAGGGCCTCAAGTCTATCTGGCTTCCGGGCAGAAAAGCTTCTACTCCGAAAACCGAGACTATCATTCCGCCTTTAACCCTTCTTGTGATAGTCCCTTCAACCGGAGATTTCTCATCATAGGCGGCTTTTATGTCGTCCCAAACCTTTATGAAATCAGCTTTTTGCTTTGATACAACGGCGAAACCTTCGTCCCCTTCGAGTTCTTCGAGAAACACTTCGACTGTGTCGCCTACTTTCAGGGGAAAGTCTTCCGGAAATTCCGATGCCGAAAGGACGCCTTCGCTTTTCTGACAAATGTCGAGAACTATGTCTTTAGGGCCTATACGAACTACTGTACCTTTGACGATTTTACCTTCTTCAAGAGTGGGAGAATACTTGTCGATTAGGACAGAGAGTTCGTCATCTGTAATATCCCAGATTTCAAATGACTTTTGTTTTGAACTGTCCATTACATTCTGGTTTTCCAATACTGCCTCCGCAAAACAATGGGTTAAAATGTTGTAAAATAAAATGCCGTCACTTAAATTTTCGCTCTAAAAAACGCACTTCTACGGTCCTTTTGACGTCTTCTATCACTGAAAGAGGAGTGGAAGCTCCTCCGGTGATACCCACGCAACCGGCTCCGTTGAAAAAATCCTCGCGTATCTCTTCGGGGCCTTCAATCTGATAAGCCTTGAAACCGTTTTCGACAAGATAATTGGTCAGTTCTCTGGTATTAGAACTGTTCCTCCCGCCGACAACAATATTCACGTCGGTTTTTTCTGCAACACTGAGCGACTCTTTCCGTCTTATATAAGTCGCATTGCAGATTGTATTATAGACCATAATCTCTTTGTAAAGCAAGACTATTTCTCCTATAATTTTTTTAAATTCGTTGCCTGAAAAAGTCGTCTGGACAATTATAACTGTTTTGACGTCAGGCTTGAAATTCAATTTTTTCACTTCTTCTACGAGGCCTATCACGTTTGCGTTATATAGGCTGTGGGATAAAAGAGCTTTCACCTCGGGATGTTCTTTTTTTCCTATTATTATGAGCTGGTTTTCCAGTTTTGAATTTTGTCCTGCAATTATCTGTGCTTTTTTGACAAAAGGACAAGTTGTATCTACAATGCTGAAATTGAGTTTTTTTGCTTTTTCAATAACTTCCAGAGGAACGCCGTGACTCCTGAGAATGAGTTTGCCCGGATGGACTTTTTCGAGGTCTTTTTCCTCTATGGTAACAGCGCCTTTTTCTTCGAGCATCTTGACTGTTTGAGGGTTGTGAATTATTTCACCGAGGATGTATATGTTTTCACCGGCGAGAGAAGAGTCGAGAACTTCTTCAGCCATTTTTACGGCTCGTTTCACACCAAAGCAAAAACCTGCGTTTTCAGCTATGATTACAGGCATAATTCTCTCATTTGCTTTTTCCATTTCTCCGCCATAGCGTCCGCTGATTTAACGGCTGAACTCACATGCTTTGAAGGATATATTGGTTTTCCGAAAAAAACGTCAACTCTTGTGCCGCTGATCAGTGTTTTAGATATACTCTGGCTCCTGTATTTTATCAGACAAGGGACTATAGGGCATTTCGTTTTTATAGCAAGAAAAGCCGCTCCCGATTTAATTTCTTTATATTGATTTTCGATTTTTCTCGTCCCTTCGGGGAAGACAATTAAAGCATAACCATTTTTGAGAACGGAAAGGGATTTTTTGATCGCAGATATGTCTCTGCCGGTTCTGTCGATTTTTATAGAATTATATATCCTTAAAATGGCGCTGTAGAGAGGGTGGACGGAAAAGAGTTCGTTTTTCGCGAGAAAAAAGCATTCTATAGGGTAAATGCTGTAGGCGGCTATCGGGGGGTCAAAGTTGTTCTGATGGTTCGGAGCGAGGATAAAAGACATGTTCTCCGGAAGGTTTTCCAAGCCTTTTATTCTGATAGACATAATTTTGCTGAAAAAAAAACTCGCCGCGAGGTGGGAGAACGACCAGAAGGATGAATGTTTTGCTTTCAATGGTCTACGCAACTTAGTATTTTTTCGGTCACTTCTTGAACATTCATCCAAGTGGTATCTATTACTAATGCACCTTCGGGAACTACAAGAGGAGAGATAGCTCTTTCCGAGTCTTGCCTGTCTCTCTTGTCGAGTTTTTGGATTGTTTCGGAGATAGATGCCGTGACTCTCATTTTTTCAAGGTCTCTAAGCCTTCTTTTTGCCCGTTCTTCAATAGACGCCGTGAGATAAAATTTATAACAGGCGTCAGGAAAGACAACTGATCCCATATCTCTTCCTTCGCATACCAATCCCTTTCCGTGAAAAACTCTTCTCTGAAGTTCGACCATTTTTTTTCTGACCTCGTAAAAAGTGCTGACAGCACTTGCCGCTTCGCTGATTTCCGGATCTCGGATTTCGCTTTCTACGTCTTTGCCGTTTAAGTAAATTTTATTGTTTTCATGCATGATGTCAATCTCGCAAAGTAGAGATGTGACGGCTTTTTCGTCTTTACAGCTCTTTCCCTTTAACAATACATAAAGAGCCACGGCTCTGTACATCGCTCCAGTGTCGAGGTATAAATAGCCGAGTATAAGCGCGAGTTTTTTCGCGACCGTGCTTTTACCTGCTCCGCCAGGTCCGTCTATGGTAATTATTTTCATTTTTACAAAAGTTTTGATCCAAGAGGTTTTTTATACTTCTTTTGTGAGTTTCAAAAAGTCTTTGTAAGGAATAGCCGTCCAACTCTGTGATTCGAAGGCTCCGTTGATGGAGCTTATCATTGAAACTTTGGCGGCGGTTTTTTCGTCGGGAGCTTCGTATATATCCATGAAATCGAATTCTCCGAGCAGAGCGTAATGAGATATGAATTTGACTTCAGGGCATTTGTCTTTTACCTGTTCAAGCCAATCCCTCCCCGCAGAAGCCCTGTTTTTCACCTGTTTGGAAACCTCAGGTGTAAGTTTTGTCATCAATATGAAAGTCACTTCTCCTCCTTTGAAAAAAAACTTATCAGTGATATTATATCAAAAAATAAGGAAAGGAAAACAAAGACATGGAAGTAAAGAGGTTCGTTGTCGGAGAGATACAGACAAACTGCTACGCGGTTATTGAAAAAGATGAGTTGTTTTTTATAGATCCGGGAGGATTTGTCCGGGACATGGATTTTGGCTGTAAAGGGATTAAATGCAGATACATCCTTCTCACGCACAATCATTACGATCATATTGCCGGCGTTGAAAAACTCAAAAGCTTATATCCAGAAGCGGAAATTGCCGTTCATGAAAATGACCTTTCAGGGCTGAACGATCCAGAATACAACGGCGCGTCCCTTTTTGGAGTCAATTTTAACCCTATTAAACCTGCCCTGATTCTCAAAGGCGGGGAAAAACTGACTTTCGGAAGATTCGGCATAAAAGTTTTTCACACCCCAGGGCATACCGAAGGATCGGTGTCGTTTCTCGTTGAAAATTGCCTGTTTACAGGAGACACGCTTTTCAGGAGAGGCGTAGGAAGATGCGATCTGCCTTCGGGAGATTGGGGAAAGTTAACCAGATCGTTGAAATCCTACTATGATATGGGAAAAAATTACAAAGTTTTTCCCGGGCATGGCGATTATACTGATCTTGAGAGCGAAAGAAACTTTGTGTTATCGCTGGATTCCTTTTGATATTCGCTAAGAAAGACTTCCGACCACCTTTTCAACTTCTTCGAGTATTTCACATGATTTTACAAGATCTTTCATTTTGTTGTGATCTCCGTAAAGAGGTCTGTCCACATCGAGAAATTCCACATATTTTCGAATAACCTTTCTCGCGGCGGTTGTCCCTTGTCCTGTCCTGTAATCTCTGAAGTCAAGAGCCTGCGCCGCCGCCATAAATTCAATTCCGAGAATACCGTAGGCGTTATCCAGTATCTGGAAGTTTTTGATCGCCGTGTTCATTCCCATGGACACGAAATCTTCCTGATCGGCGGCAGCAGGTATTGATTGAATGCATGCCGGAGAGGAAAGAATTTTCTGCTCGACGATTAACGAGTCTGCCGTGTATTGGCTGAGCATGAGTCCCGAGAACATCCCCGCTCCTTTAGTCAAAAAAGAAGGGAGACCCACGCTGAGAGCCGGATTGTTCAGTCTGTTCATTCTTCTTTCCGAAAGAACGCAGACCATGGTGACAACGGTTCCGGCAAGTTCCATGGGAACCGACACCGGAGAGCCCTGAAAATTGGCTCCGGAAAGCTGAATATCCTCTTCGGGAAAAAAAATTGGATTATCGCCAACGCCGTTTAGTTCTGTTTCAACCTGACTTCTGGCGTAAACAAGGGCGTCGTGAGCCGAACCTATCACCTGCGGAGTTGAACGCATAGAATATGCGTCCTGAACTTTGCATTTTATCTTTTTTTCAAAAACGTCTCCCCCCGCCATAAGCTTTCTGAGAGATCGCGCGCTCCTGACGGAGCCTTTGAAGCCTCTGACAGTGTGTATTCTTTCATCGTAAGGCGACGGATTCGCCATCAAGGCTTCGAGCGACATTGCCGCGGCTATTTCAGCCTGTTTGAGAAATCTGTCCGCATCGTGAAGGAAAATTGCGCTCATTGCCGTTATAAAATTAGATCCGTTTATAGCGGCTAAGCCGTCTCTCACCATAAGTCCGGGAACTGCAATGCCTGCGCGGTTCATAGCTTCTTTTCCATCCAAAAGCTCGTCTCCGTAATAAGCCTTTCCCTCTCCCATGAGTAGCAGAGCTATCTGCGACATCGGGGCGAGATCGCCGCAGGCTCCTACAGAGCCTTTGCTGCATACAAAGGGAGTCACTTTTCTGTTTAGCATGTCGGCGAGAGTCTTTGTTATTTCCAAACGGCAGCCGGAATTACCGTTGGCGTGAACGTTTATTCTGCCGAGCATGGCGCCTCTGACAAACTCAGCAGGCATGGGATCGCCTATTCCGGCGGAATGATTGTAAACAAGGTATTTCTGAAAATTTTTTGTCTGATCTTCGTCGAGAACCGTTTCGGAAAATTCGCCTATCCCTGTGTTTATGCCATACATTATCTCGCCTGTCCGTATTTTATTTTCGAGCATTTCTCTGCACTTTTTGATTTTTTCAACACTGGAATCCGCGATTGAAACAGATGCGCCTTTTCTCGCGACATCGATGACTTTATCTATATCAAGGTTCTTTCCGTCAATTTCATGATGCACTTTCTTGCTCCTTCAGCGCGATGAGTTTAATATTATTGGCACTCCTGAAGAAGAAGGGTTCGTGGGTATCACATAAAAAACCGAGTTACCTCCGGCTCCGAGAGTTTTTATCGCTTCCACAGCATTCCATTGTATGTATCTATCGGTTAAGTTGGAGGATATTATAAGCTGGGCGGCTGCTATTCCGCCGGCTTCGACTACTCTTTTGACGGAATCCTGTCTGGTTATTGCTATCTCGTATTCTCTTCTCTGGAGTTGCTGTTCGGCGGCGAGTTTTTCCTGAATGGCGATGTCGACGCTCGCCGGAGGAGTTATGTTCCTGAGAAGGACGTTATCGACAATGATACCTTTGGGGTTGAGGTATAATGATAAATCTTCCATGAGTTTTACTCTTATGTCATCTCTCTGTTTGAAACATTCGTCGAGCTTATAAGTGCTTATAACGTCTCTCAGAATCGCTCTGGACGCGGGTCGAACCAGTAGGTCTTTAAGACCTTCGGTGCTTGTTGCGACTTTTGAATAGATAGTCGCAGCCGATTCCGGGTTCACGGTCCACAAAATAGTGATGTCAATGGTTACTTCGGAATTGTCAAGCGTTCTTGCCGTAATGGGATCAGGGGTGTATCTTGCGCCTTCCCCGGGAGCAATGCTCATCGTGTATTCCTGAAGTCTTATGGAATAGGTGACGATTCTCGCCAGAGGATTTTTCACGTGCAGTCCTTCTCTCATCGGCGCGGGCAGAACTTTGCCGAAGAGGACTTGGAGTCCGATTTCTCCGGCGTCAATCACAGTGAGAGTCTGGGCGAAAAATGAGAGGATGAGGAAAATTACCAAAACGCTGATGCCCTGCGGTTTTTTCTTGAGGGCAATTAAGGATATGCCGCCTGCGAAGGCGAAGAGGAAAAAAAGAAAAGACATAAAAGTCAATTTAAGACCTCCCTTTTTGAGATTTTCCTTGATTTTGTTTAAAAATTTCTATAAACCTACTTTTTAACTTTGTGGTCGAATTAGAAAATAAAGTATATCCTATTTGCCGAAAGAATAGGAATGCAATATATTTTTTATTCAGGGGGAGGCTTTATTGAAAAAGGAAGAAGCTCTCAAAGTGAGAGTGCTCATGGACTTTATCAGGAAAAATCTGAAAGGCATAGGCATAGGTGAAATAATTTCAGATCTCAGGTTAAGCGGCGTCACAGGAGACGAGCTGGAAGAGGATATACTGAGTATGATACCGAGTTTCCGGCAGAACGAAAGAAGTGATATATACAGCGATGAAAGACTTCTCTCTCTCATAGATAATCTTACAGACGAAGGCATGATGCATTTTTTGCAGTTTTGGGACAGCGGAATGCTCGATGAAAAAGACATAAATTCTTTTCTCGAGATGATTGAAAACAGAACAGAAGAAAAGATGAACGTAAAAGCTGTCGAAATTCTGCTCAACTGCCTGCTGATAAATAAAGGATGATATGGCCAAAAAACTCTTGATTGTTGAATCCCCTACGAAAGCAAAAACTATTACGAAAATATTAGGCAAAGATTTTTCAGTGCTTTCAACTTTCGGGCACATAAAAGACATGCCCGTGTCAAGCCTCGGAGTAGATGTCCAAGACAATTTCAAACCCGTTTTCATACTAAACAGAAACAAAATGAAGCATGTTACAAAAATAAAGGAAGCGGCAAAAAAAGCTGACAGCGTTTACATAGCTACAGACCCGGACAGGGAAGGAGAGGCAATAGCTCAGCATATAAGCGAGGAGATTCCCTCAGGAAAGATTGTCAAAAGACTTCTTTTTTACGAGATAACCCCCAAAGCAATAACGGAGGCGATTGATAAACCGGGCGACATAGATCAGCAAAAGGTCGACTCTCAAAACGCGAGAAGAGTTCTCGATCGCCTTGTAGGATACAAGATCAGCCCTCTTCTTTGGAGGAGGATAAAAAACGGCCTTTCGGCCGGCAGAGTTCAGACTGTCGCGCTAAGGCTTATATGCGAGAGAGAGGATGAAAGAAGAAAGTTTGTTTCAGAGGAATACTGGGACATTACATTTGTTTTATCTAAGGATAAGAGCAAGGTCACAGCTTCACTTTGGAAAAAAGGAGGAAGAAGGATAAAAATTGAAAACGAAAAAACAGCTAAAAAGCTTATAGAAGAGGTCAAGTCCGGCAAAATTACGGTTCTTGACCTTTCTTCTCAGGAAAAAAGAATAAAACCGAAACCTCCTTACACGACAAGCACTCTTCAGCAGGACGCAGTTACCAAACTCGGATACAGCGCGAGCAGGACTATGAGAATTGCCCAGGGACTGTTCGAAGGTGTCGATATTGAAGACGAAACCAAGGGCTTGATAACATATATGAGGACAGATTCAGTCAGGGTTTCTCCCGATGCCGTGAGCCGTGCGAGAGATTATTTATCTGAAAAAGGGCATAAAGATGTAATTCCGGAAAAACCTAAATCGTATTCCGACTCGAAAAAAAACGTTCAAAGCGCCCACGAAGCCGTCCGACCGACGGATGTTTTCATAACACCGGAGTCTTTAAAGGGCAAACTGGAAAAAGATGCCTTCAACCTTTACGAACTGATATGGAAAAGATTCCTCGCGTCTCAATGCAAAGACGCCGTCGAAAAAATTTCAGTCATTACATTTTCCGCAGGAGAAGACATCGAATTAAGAGCGTCGAAAACCGGAACCGTTTTCGAGGGATACAAAATATTCTACGACGGCGGAAAGGAAGAAGGAAAAGACGGAAAACTGCCTGCGCTTAAAAAAGGCGATGAGATGAAGATCATATCTGAAAAAGCTGAACAGCATTTCACTCAACCACCTGCGAGATTTACGGAAGCGTCTTTGATCAAAAAGCTAGACGAAAACGGAATCGGAAGACCGAGCACATACGCACCCATTATATCCATTCTCTCCGAAAGGGGTTATGTTTCAAAAGCTAACAAAAGCCTCTCTCCGACAAGACTCGGAGAAATAGTCCTCAAATATCTCGTGACCTCGTTTCCGGATATTTTCAATGAAAACTTCACTTCTCTCATGGAAAAAAAACTCGATGAAATCGAGCAGGGAAAATCCAAAAGAGAAGAAGTCCTTCTCCAGTTCTACAAACCTTTCGGAGAGAGGATGGAAATCGTCGGAAAAGAGAAAAAGGAGATTGAAATACCCGAAGAAGAAAAAATCTGCCCTCTCTGCGGGAAAAAAATGACGATAAAAAGCGGCAGATTCGGTTCTTTTCTCGGTTGTTCTGATTATCCGAAGTGCAAAGGGAAAAAGGACATATTTTCGGAAAATGGCGAAGAAAGCGAAACACAAACTCAATGCGTCAAGTGCGGCGCGAAAATGCTCTCAGTCAGCGGCAGATACGGCAGGTATCTTAAATGTTCGAAATATCCGGAATGCGATTATACAGCGCCTTTTTACATAGGAGTCGAATGCCCTTACGAAGGCTGTTTAGGTAAAATTGCTGAAAAGAGAAGTCAAAAAGGCAAAGTTTACTGGTCATGCGACAAATGCAAAAAATTATTCTGGACGAAACCGGTTAAGGACATTTGCCCTGATTGCGGCAGTGTAGCACTTCTCGAGAAAAAAACGAAAAAAGGGATTATGTTGACCTGTCCTGTGTGCGGCAAAGTAAAAAGCGCTGAAGAAAAAACAGGAGAAACAGAATGACAAAGTGGAGAAAATATCCTTCAGTTCTCGAACGGCACACAAAAATATGGCTGGAAAAACTTTCTTTGGAATACGGCAGAAAAATCAGCTTCGACTGTTTTCCTGATGAGGAAATCCGGAAGATAAAAGAATCTCCTTACGACGGATTTTGGCTGATGGGGATCTGGAAAAGGAGTCATGAGGCAAGGGAAATGGCTCAAAACTGCACGGGCTTGATAACTGCCGGAGACGACCTGCTTCATGAATTCAACCCTTGGGAAGACATTGATTCATCGGCGTATTCGATTCCTGAATACATGATTGAAAACTCTTTCGGAACCCGCGAAGGCTTTCTTGATTTTAAGAAGAGGATAGAACCAAAAAAAATAATACTTGATTTTGTTCCTAATCACACTTCAAGGGACAGTTCCCTGATACTACAAAAGCCTCAGATATTCATGGAAGGCGATGAATCTCTCCTTCTTCAAAAGAGCGCGTTTCTTAAAAACGGGAATATTATAGCGATGGGAAAAGATCCGAATTTTCCAGCCTGGAACGACACGGCGCAGCTGGATTATTCAAAAGCCGAAACACGAGAGGTCATGATTGAATCCTTGAAAAGCATAACAGAGTTATGCGACGGCGTCAGGTGTGATATGGCTATGCTTGTCACAAATGATGTCTTTTCCAGGACATGGAATAAACCCATTGAAACCTCAGAAGAATTTTGGAAAAAAGCCATTGCTGAAGTGAAGTATTTGAATGAGGGTTTTCTTTTTATAGCTGAGGTTTATTGGGGAATGGAATGGGAGCTTCAACAGCAGGGTTTTGACTACACTTACGACAAAACGCTTTACGACAGGCTGAGATACGGTGAAAACGAAGCTGTCTTCGGACATTTTCACGCAGAAAAAGTCTTTTATCAAAAGCTTGTCAGATTTCTTGAAAACCATGACGAAGAGAGAGCTTCGTCCGTGTTTAAAAACGGAAAGCTTTTTTCCGCATCAATTCTTACTTACCTTCTGCCGGGCATGAGGCTTTTCTACGAGGGTCAAACCGAAGGCAGGAAAAACAGATCTCCGATACAGTTTACACGCTGGCCGGAAGAAAATCCCGATCCCGAGATTTTAATTTTCTTTCAAAAGATGCTGAATCTTATTGCAGAGGAAGCACTGCACGAAGGAAGATGGACTCTTTTGAAAATATATTCTCCTGAAGAGCAAGGTTTTTCAGGCGTGTTTTCATTCCAATGGTCTTATAAGGATGAAGATGTTCTAGCCGTCGTCAATAACACGCCTTTTCACAAAAGCGGATTTTCAATGCTCGAAAAAATCCATGCAGAAGAAGGAACAATTTTTTTCAAAGATGTTTTCTCCGACAAAATTTGGGAAAGGGAAAAAAAGAGCGTAATGGATTCAGGTCTGTATTTTGAACTTGAACCCTATGAATTCAAGGTTTACAAAATATACTGAAAAGGGGTGAAGACGTGGCAAAAAAGTCCGCGAAAATAAATAATGCTTCAGTCAAAAAGACGGGTAAATTAAAGACGCCGAAAAAACTTTTTCTAAAAGAAAAGCCGAAAAAAGAGATTATAAAGCCTGATCCGGTCCTGAATGTAAAAAAAATCCCTCCGAAAAAAGACAGCGGGATAACTTTTTTCAGGGACAGCATAGTTTACGCTTCAGGCGACCTGAGCCTTTCGTCAGCGAAAAACAACGAATTTTTTATTGCTGCAAGGGCAAATGTTAAAATAACAGGTAAAAAAACAAGCCTTGACATTAAAGGAGTGATAAAGATAACCCTGCCGCAGGGAGATTCACTTGCGGAAAATATTTTTTTCAGCTGGCTTGACAGCGAGGTAGATAGAGATCACATTTTTGAGGACAGAGAAAAAAAATGGCTCGGAAAATGGATTAAATATATTGAGACTTTCAACAACCTCGACGAGAAAAACATAAAAAAAATACCTATCGACTGGGATTTCCTTTCAAAAAACTACAAACTGAACTCCGAGACGGTAAAACTTTTTAAGGTTGTCTATTCAGCGGGATGGTCGAAATCTTATGAAAATCCCTATCCGTTGAGTTCAGTAAAAAGCAAAACAGTGAAAATTAAACCCGGGCTTATAAAAGCCGGTTTTTCAAAAAACCCGCTTCCAATTGTCATCCCTTTTTTCAGATTTCTCGACGGAGAGGGGAAAAGAATATACGACAATGAATGCATAAAGGATCTTATAGTTGCCGAGAATTAATCGGGTAACAAATACTGTATCATTTGTCGTCTTGCTGTTCTTTTCCTGTTCAGTTCCCCATCCGGTCGATTTAAGCGATTCCACCGAAAACGATAAACGAAAAGCGAATGAGTTGGCTTCAGACACGCTGAGGGTCGTAATAATGAATAATTCCAGCCTTTTTCAGGCGGTTGCATCGGTTTTTTGTGAAAACAATTTACGTGAAATTGATTCTTTTCTCAGCCTTTCAGGCAGACTATGGAAAATTGAAAAGGCAAACAGCTTTTTCGCGCCGCCTGAAACATCGGGCACTTATATATTGTTTACCTTTTTTGATGAAAGTGAACCCGCTGCGATAGAAGCATGTCTCGTTTTTTTTTCTGAGCTGTTTGAGAAGAAACATTCCATAGTGATTAAGTCTTTCAGATGTATTTATATTTCTCCGGGAAGAATTTTTTTCAGACCGGCATATTCGTCATTTACGAACGCCGGTTTTCCGGTTTTCATGCATGCGTCCTGCAGATCTTTCGAAAGAGAAAGATATATGGTCTGGCCTAAACACAGGAAAGAGTGGGATGAAAACATAGGATATATGGTTAGCACCAATGATTATTCAGTGGCTTCTTCGGATTCCGAAGAGAGAATGCCGCAATACATGAATTTTGCGGATTATCCTTCGGCGTTGGAAGAAAGTCTCCTTTTGTCTCTGCCTTTTACGAGACTGAAAGAAGACAGAATAATTATTATTCTTGGAACTGACACCAGAAAATCCCTCGGATTCAGATAAAACTTGACACGCTAAAACCCTTTGATAAAATCATATAAACAAGCGGGAGTAGCTCAGTTGGTAGAGCGCCACCTTGCCAAGGTGGATGTCGCGGGTTCGAATCCCGTCTCCCGCTTTTTCAACGGCGGCGTAGCCAAGTGGTAAGGCGGCGGTCTGCAAAACCGCTATTCTCCGGTTCAAGTCCGGACGCCGCCTTTTTCGGCCGGGATGGCGAAATCGGTATACGCAGCGGACTTAAAATCCGCCGGTTTAAACCTTGTGGGTTCGATTCCCACTCCCGGCAGATAAAGGAATATGAAATCATACATATCTGACGATCTTTTAGAGAATGTGATTGCCATAAGAAGGCATTTTCACATGAATCCCGAGCTTTCCCTGAAAGAATTCAAGACGGCTTCTTTCATTCGGGATTATCTCATTGAAAGAGGCTTCGCCGTAGAGAGTGATTTTGCCTTCACGGCGGTTGCCGGATTCAAGAGATTCGGTGACGGACCCTGTATTTTATTGAGATCCGACATGGACGCTTTGGCGTTAGAGGACAAAAAAGAAGTCTATTACTCATCAAAAAATAAAAACGTATGTCACGCCTGCGGCCACGACGGGCATATGGCTATGCTTCTTGGAGTGGCGGAAATTCTCTGTAAAATGAAAACGGGCTTAAAAGGTTCGGTTTTTCTGATGTTTCAGCCTGCTGAAGAAGGGGGAGCCGGAGGCGAAAAAGTCGTCCAAAGCGGTGTTTTGGAAAAATACGGCGTCGATGAAGTTTACAGCATACATCTTTATACCGGTGTCGAAACAGGTTCCTTCATTTGTCCGGACGGCGAATTTCTCGCCTCTGCCGACGAATTTGAAATAAATGTCACGGGACTGGGATGTCACGGAGCCCAACCCCATCTTGGGAAAGACCCAATACTCGCAGCTTCAAACATTGTCATATCGCTTCAATCTGTTGTCAGCAGAAGCATTGACCCCCTCCAAAGCTCCGTAGTGACTATAGGACAGTTTAAGGCGGGGCACGCTCACAATGTAATCCCGGATTCGGCTTATCTCAGCGGAACATTCAGAGCTTTCAATGGGTCAACGAGAGATGTCATTCTCGAAAAGATAAAACATATAGCCGATAAAACGGCAAAAGCTTACGGCTCTCAAAGCGATCTGAAGCTGTTCGCGAGTTATCCTCCCACGGTCAACAAACCTGAAAATGCCGCCTTTTTCAGAGAAGCGGCGAAAGAATCAAAGGCTATAAAAGAAGTGGTCGAAAATCTCAAAATAGCCGTTGCGGAGGACTTTTCTTTCTATCTCAACAGGTATCCGGGTGCGATGGGATTTCTCGGCGCAGGCAACAGTGAAAAAGGGGCTAATCACCCTCATCACTCACCGTATTTCGACATAGACGAGGACGCTCTGGGTATTGGAATAGATGTATTTATGAATTTACTGTTAAAAAAGCTCGGAGGCTGATTCGGCATTATTTTGTTAAAGACAAAAAATCTGAATAAAGCCTTTTTCGCTTATATTTCTCTTTCTCTCTTTCTTCTCGTGCACTCAATCCAAATATCTCCTTTGAGATTTCTTTTTCTGGTTTTATCGATCACTGGTCTTGGCGTGTCTTCAGGAAAGAAGATTTCTTTGGTGTTTATTTCATTGCTTTTCATTTCGCCTATGCAGAGTTATTTTGAGTTTCTTTCACTTTTTTCAGTGATTTCATTTTTCAGCGAAAAAATAAGGCGAGGTCTCCTGTCATCTGCGACGGCTTTTATATTTATTCGGACGTTTGTGGACGCTGTTTCCGCGGAAGGAATGTTTTTTAGAGCAGTTCCGCCCGAATTGCCGTGTCTTTTATTCTGCTTATTTTTTCCTGTTTCATCTGAAAAACAAGGTTTAAGATCTCTGCTGAGTTTTTTTATGCCCGCGAGTCTTATTCTCATAAATTTCGATGCCGCTGTTGCCGGGTTGTTTTTCGCATCAATCTTTATGCTCATAAAGAGCGCGGGGAAAAGCCGTATGTTTTTATCATCGTCTGTAGCTTTGCTTTTTTTTTCGTCTTTTTTAGCATTTACGGAAACAGCAAAGGATAATATGGATTTCAATTTAATAGGAAGAAACCCGGCGGAAAAATATACATCCGCATACTTCATTCCCGACAAAGATTACCTTTCAGGGTTTTACCTATTCAGAAATTATATTAAGACCCCTATGTATAATTCCATGAGCCGAAGCGACATTAAAGGTATTCTTGTATTCACGGGCGACCTCGGTGAAATCAGAGATGTTCAGGAAATTTCGAAGTTTCTGAACCGCGGCGGCAAAGCGGTTTTCTTACTCAATACTTCCGCCGAAAACCTGGCTTATCTGTCCTCTGAATTTAACATTCAGGGATTGAGTCTGGCTCAAGTCGAAGAAAATGAAAACCCCTTTTTTTCAACAAGCCTTTTCGTCCCTGATGTAATTAAAAACGACACTGTATGGCTGACCGAAAATGAAAATATTGAGTTCAGAACTAGAGCGTCTGCGAGATATTTTTATCCTATATTAACATCAGGAGGATTATCTCTGGTCAAAAACAGCGCTGTCAAAACGGTTTCCTTTCCGTTGTATTATGAAATTCCCTGCGGCAAGGGAAGATTTATTCTTTTTTCGAATCCCCATATGTTTTCGACCAAAAGGATTTTAAGGAATGTTCCACAGATGTTCTATGCCCTTGATAACATTGAATCGGAAGGAAAAAACGGAAGAATTATGCTCGGTGGGTTTATGTCTCTGTTTATGCTGTTTCTGTGCTCTGTCAGGCATTTCGGAAGAAAAAAGATCTTTTTAGCCGCTGCACTATTGCTCTATCTGAAATTATTTTCGGTTTTTTCCTGTTTTCGATTGAATGGGACGGGAATGACAGTGGGCGTATTTACTCTGTGGGAAAAGGAAAAAAGGGAAGTTTCTTTAGAGCTTTCAAGATCAGGAGCGGCGGTTTTGAGTGAAGCTGAAGATTTTTTGTTTTTCCTTTCAAAGAGAATATGTGTGTCGAAACAATACAGGCAAAATGAGTTTATTAACATGGCTTTTTCAGGAGATTTGTTTTTTTTCGACGAGAAGAAAATCCCTGGAAAAGCATCTTGGGCAAAAATAATCAGAATGTGTGAGCCGGAAATCGAAATGGAGGAAAAGTGAAGAGAACTCTTGTTATAATAAAACCGAACGCGGTGCAGAGAGAACTCATAGGTGAAATAATAACCAGATTTGAAAAGAGGGGTTTGAAGATCATAGCATTGAAGCTGGTTCAAATAACGACAGATATGGCGGTAAAACATTACAGAGAGCACGAGGGAAAGGATTTTTACGAATCTCTGATTTCTTTCATAACATCGGGTCCTTCGGTCGCGATGATTCTCGAAGGCGAGAATGTCATCGAGGTAGTCAGAAAAATGTGCGGAGCCACAGATCCTATGAAAGCTGAACCAGGAACGATAAGAGGAGATCTCGGTATGAGAATAAGGCAGAATATTATACACGCTTCCGATTCGGACAGGTCATCTTCAAGGGAAATTGAAATATTTTTCAAAGCTGACGAGATAATAGAATACAAGCTCGCCACCCGCTCCTGGATATAGTGCTCATACTGACATTAACTGCCACGGGATATTTGTTTTGTATTGACACTTTATTGCCGCCGGTTTACGGGCGTTATGAACTTGAGTTCAGTAAAATTGTCGTCAATTCTGTTTCTGTATTTCCTGCCGATATTGAGTTCTCTGTAGACTATAGTGAAGCGTGTCTGTTTTTCCCCCGTATAGCCTCTGAAAGTGTTTTTGTTTCATATCTCCCGATATCTTATCTGGCAGACTCCCTCTACAGGGCCTATTCCCCGGTTGCTGCGGAGGAGGGATCCGGATATTCTTTCGGAGAATTTCCCGGCAATACAGAAAACTCGGACAATTTGAGTATTGGGGGAGAAAAGTCTTTCGGTTTCGGATGGACCGAATCCGGAAAAGGCGAAATCCGGCAGGATCTGGCTCTAAATTTTAGGGGCTTAATCAGCGAATATTGGAAAGTGGGAGGTTATATACACAGCGGCAAGAGTGGAGAAGCTCTTCCGGTCGGAGACCTCGAAAAAATTTATATAACATTGGAATCGCCTGTGATGAGGGCTTATATTGGAGACATAGAAGAAAGCCAGGAAGTCGGAATTTGCGGGAATCTTTCAGGAGACATATTGGGAGTCAAAGGCGAGTTGACTCTGAGTGAAAATTATCTCATGGGTTCTTTCGGAGAGATAAAAAATGAAACAATGATAAAAATAATTGAAGCCGTGTTCGGAATGCAGGGTCCTTATCCTATACTAGAAAGCAATGAAAACAGAAATTTCGTGCCCGGAAGCGAAAAAGTATTTTTAAACGGAATACAGATATCCTCGGAAGAATACAGGATTGAAATTACCGACGGCGCTCAGATAATTTTCTCTCCCGATGTCCGGCTGAGTGACGAAGACAAAATAATGGTATTTTGCAAAGTTTCAGGTAATTCTTTCAGGCGCATGATACATTTTGTGAGTTCAGGAACCGGAAGAAATGGTTTTTTTCTGAATTTTTCAAGAGCAGGGTATTCCGATATAAAAGATGCACCGTTTGGGTTTGCCCTGAGCGAAAGGGCAATAGAAATTCTCGAATCTCTTGGTGATTCTGCACGTCAGGGTTTGGTTGACGCGGGAATATTCGTCGGTGTGGGGAGAGGGTCATACGACTCTGAAGAAGGAATATATGTATTCAGAGGCTACGGAAAAGGTTCCTACGACGTATCTTTTATGAGAGTTGACAGCGGAATGGGAGAATATGTTTACGACGGCTCGCTCCCCGGATTCAGATATGCAGGCGCGGAAAAAGGAGATTATTTGGCAAAAATAAGTGTTGAACCTGCGCAGACGAGAACAGCCGAAATTTTTGGCGCGGGTTTTAATTCGGATATTTTCGCATTGGAGATAACAGGAGCCAGATCATACGCTGACAAAAACCTATTTTCACCGCGTGATGATCAAGACAACGAAGGTTTCGGGGCTGGAGGGAATTTCAGTTTTAGAAGAGGAAGTTTCAGCATATTCGGTGAAGGAGCTTCTATAGGAAAAAGATTTTCAGCTCTGGATGATTACGGCGGCAAAAAACCGGTTGAATATTTTTCTTCAGTTCTCTCTCCGGGCGGCAGATGGGTTTTTTTGAGCTTTCGCGGAGCGGGATATGAAAAACTCACTTTAGAAGGCAATTCAGGCTTTTTGACAAATCTTGATTTCAGAAAAGAAAGAGCGGACATTTCAATCACCTGGGGAGATGAAAGAAGATACCTTTCATTTATCACGGCATATCAGAGAGGCGATTCCACTTCTGCCGCCGGAAATTTATCGAAGAAGGATGAATGGATGTCTTTGAAAGGCGGGCTGGAATTTTCTTTTATCAGACCCGAGTTCGCCTTGACCAGGCAGACGTCGGAAGACACTGTGCATTCATCTACAGATAAAGTGTTCTCCATGTGGACAGTTTTTTTGGGCGAAAACCTCAGTTTTTCAGCTCACGGTTTTACAAGCAGATTAAGCGTCGAAACGGAAGGCGAAAGAGAAGTCTATATGACACTAAATGAAGTGGGTTTTAAAAGCGCATTTCGGGGAAAAGGCTGTTCTTTTAGTTTATTTTTATCGAAGAAAACAGAAATTCCCGGAAAATTCAACCCCAGAAGCGAACAGTCGTTTTATTTGGGCAAAAGCGAGATTTCAATATTTTCTTCTGGAGCCGTTGTCTTTAATGCTGAATACTCACTTTCGAGGACGAGATATTTTACAAGAATGGAGGTTTTCGAAGAAGTCGCCGAAGGAAAGGGTAATTTCAGCTATGACTCTGTTGCGAAGATCTATTACCCTGATCCATACGGCAGATATGTCAGGTTTTGGGTAGAGACAGGTTCTTCGGAGCCGGTAAATGACGCGTCTTTTTATGCTTTTTTCAGCCCTTTTTTTGGAGGAATAAGTTTTCGTTTCGCGCTCAAGGCGCGAGAGATAAACAAAAGCGAAAACTCACAAGCGACGGCGTTTTTCTATCCGGGGCATACCATGAACAGGATTAACACTCTAAAAGGGGCTCGTTTTTTTTCTGCCGGCGCCAGAAAAGGACTGACGGAAAATTCTGAAACGTGGATTTCTGCCAGAAGAGAGATAAATCTAAATTCAGAACAGGAAGGTGATGCGCTGAAAGATGCATGGATGATTATGATAGGATATGCCTATGATGAAAAAGTCCGTTTAGAGACTGAAAGTTCTTACGGAGAATCCTCATTTGAAAAAGTTTCAGAAAATGATTCTTATTACTGCAACCAAATCAGCGCGAGAATTTTAGGAGCACTTGAGATAGGCTCATGGGAACCGAGAATAGTAGTTACAGCTGTCGTGAAAAAGTTTAACGGGTTTATAGATTATCCCTTGCTCGGACCTTTTGTATTCAGGAAAACAGATATTTCCGCCGGAGCTTCACTTTCGGGAAATATAAGACTCGACGGATCTTTCGGCTTGACATACAACAATTATACTTCCTCATTTGCCCCTGCCGAACTTAGGGCTATTGATTTTCCTGGATACGTTTTACACTGGAATCTCTCCTCAGACATCATGGCATCCGGCAACCTGTCCTTTCTCGCTTCCTACTCCGGTGAAAAAAGAATAGACGAAAAAACATACCAAAGATTGTCGCTCGGCATAAAACTGCTGTTTTAATGCAGGCGATATTGTGATAAATTGATATAAAAACGGAGCAAAAATGGATTTGGAAAATAAAGAGCTCTTCGAAATAATCGAGAAAATGGATACTGGTTTTGTCCTTCTCGATTTGCCGACAGAAAAGATAATCTTAATGAATTCCTATGCGAAGAACGCCTTGAATTCTCCGGAATACTTGGAACTGCTCAGTATTCTAGGAATCGAAGAATCGAGCCTGCAAAGTTCCCGAAAAATTCAGAGAAAAGCATACGTAGGGGAAATGATTTTAGGATATACGCTGTATCCCATGTCCGAAGAACACATGGCAATTCTCTTAAACGATATCTCAGAAAAAGAGAGGCTTCAAAAAATAGCCGAAGCCACGGCGACCATGGACAACATAGGCTATATTTTCACAGGATTTTCGCATGAAGTTGGAAATCCGCTAAACTCGATAAAGACTATAGCGAGCGTCCTGAAAGACAATGTCAATTTTTTTTCGCAGGAAAAAGTTCTTGAGTATCTCGAGAGCATACTCACCGAGATAAACAGAATAGAGTTTTTACTCAGAATGTTCAAGGTTTTTAACGCCTATGAAGACTTGAACATACAAGCTGTCAGCATGAAGATGTTTTTCGACAAATTTGCCAAGCTGATAGAGTCGGATCTTGACAAGAGAAAGATATTTTTCAGTGTCAGGTTCAAAACCCCCTTGATTTTCGCGATGACCGACATGCGAGCTCTTCAGCACGTCCTGCTCAATGTTCTTACAAACGCAATGGACGCGGTATCAGAAATAGATGAGCCGACAATTGACATTGAAATTTCGAGTTTAAGGACAAAAGTCGTTATAACTGTCCGCGACAACGGCATAGGCATCGGAGAGGAGCAAAGAGGCAAAATATTTTTTCCGTTTTACACTACAAAACCAAAAGGCACCGGCATGGGTCTCACTATAGTGAAAAATCTTTTGATAAAAATGGGGGGCACGATAGATATGAAGAGCCTTGAAAGAGGAACAGAAGTTTTAATTTCAATCCCGAAAAGCATGTGAATAAATGGATAAGCGAACTCTTCTTGTCATAGATGACGACGAAATTTTCCTTTCGACAATGGAGGATTATTTCAAACCGAGAGGGATGGATGTATTCACAGCTTCGACCGGAAAAAAAGGGCTCGATATATGCTCGAAACAGCTCATAGACGTTGTAATACTCGATCAGAAACTTCCTGACGTCGAAGGGCACGCGATATGCGAGAGCATATTGAAAAACAACGAAAAGACAAAAATTATTTTTTCAACGGCTTTTCCGAGTTTCGAAAACGCATTGAAAGCCATTGAGGTAGGCGCATTCTGGTATGTTTCAAAACCGGTCAACTTCAAAGAGCTGACTTTTGCAATAGAAAAAAGCCTTAAACAGCTCGATCTCGAAAAGGGACTCGAAGATCTCAATTTTCTGAAGAAAAAAGAAGAAGAAGACCTCGAGCTTGTGGGCTCTTCAGGATCCAAAGCTAAAACAGAGGAACTCATAGAGATAGCCTCTAGATCGGATTCTCCTGTCCTGATAACAGGAGAGACCGGAACCGGAAAGACTTTGATAGCCAAAATAATTCACAAAAAAAGCGGGAAAAAAGGTCCTTTTGTCAGCGTCAACTGCGCGGCTCTGCCCGAAAATTTAGTAGAAGCCGAGCTTTTCGGATACAAAAAAGGCGCTTTTACAGGCGCCGACAACGACAAAAAAGGCCTTTTAGAAGTCGCTCACGAAGGGACACTGCTTCTCGACGAAATCGGTGAAATGCCCCTTTCTCTTCAGTCAAAGCTTCTTGGCGTCATAGAAGAGAAAAAGTGCAGGCGAATCGGCGATGTCGTCACCAGAAAAACAGCCGCGAGAATAATAGCGGCGACTAATTCCGACATAGACGGAAATTCATCAAAAAATCTGTTCAGGAAGGATTTGTATTACCGGCTCAATGTTCTCAGGATTCACCTGCCCCCGTTAAGAGAGAGAGTTCAGGATATAGCTGATTTGGCAGAGTATTTTGTAAAAGATCTTTCAGCAGGTAAAATCTATATAATACCCGAAGAGGAAAAATTAGTCCTCAGCAGATATTTTTGGGATGGAAACATCAGGGAATTGAGAAATGTTATAGAGAGAGCCATGATAATAGCAGAAGACCGGGCTGTCCTTCCTTCAAAAATACTCTGCGCGCAAAGCGCTCAGGAAACAGAGCTTTTTCACAGGAGTCAGCATAAAAAACCTTTGAAGCTCGAAGAGATAGAAAGAGAGCACATTTTAACCACGCTTAACAGCAACGGAAATAATATGTCGAAAACAGCGAGAGATCTCGGTATTTCTCTTTCGACTCTTAAAAGAAAGTTAAAGTTATTTTGCTCATTATGAACTATTAGCTCAAAACAGGTTATTCATAACGGGCTATTGGAAAAGGTTAAATCTATCTATAGAGTTTAAGCCGCTTTCAAGTTACATTCCAAAAAGAACTATTAGCTCAAAACAGGTTATTCATAACGAGCTATTGGAAAAGGTTAAATCTATCTATAGAGTTTAAGCCGCTTTCAAGT
>JAFGIG010000075.1 GCA_016929715.1 Caldifarciminota bacterium | reverse complement strand
GGTCTTTTTCCAAGAGACAGAAATATAAACAGCTATATGAGTCAGGCTGATAAACTTGTAGGCTTTATCGGCGTAAAACCAGGAAGGAACATTGAAATAATACCCACGTTTGTATCCATGCTCTCACAAGAGAGAGAAAACGGAGATTTCAGGAACACATCTGAAAGATATGACCCGGGATTGACAATTCACTGGGGTTTTATGTCGAATATGAAACTTTCTGCGACTTTCAACCCCGATTTTTCACAGATTGAAGCTGACGCTGCCGAGTTGAATGTAAATCCTCAATATGCCATATATTATTCAGAAAAAAGACCATTCTTTCTCGAAGGATCTGATTTATTCTCTTTCAACATTCCTGCTGTGAGATTCAGATCTTTCGCGGATCCGGAGTGGGGAGTGAAGATCACGGGAAAGGAAGGAAGAAATTCACTGGGTTTGCTAATTGTTAAAGACAGTCTGACAAATTTCACTATTCCCAACAGTTTTTATTCATTCACGAGAAGCTTTGAAAAAGAAAATATAGGAGCGGTTTTAAGATATGTCAGGGAAATGGGCATTTCGGCAAATCTCGGGTTTGTCCTCACGAACAGGGAAGGGGAAGAGTATTATAACCGCGTCGGCGGAGTGAACGGATCTTTTAATTTTGCGAGAAACGAGCGCATAAACTTTGCTGCAGCTTACTCCAGGACGAAATATCCGGAGGAGATAGCAGGCAGATATGGTCAACCCGACACGGTTTTTGACGGATGGTCTGCACTCGGTGGATATTATCACAATTCGAGAAGCATCAATTGGTGGTGGAATTTTTATCTCATGGATCCTTTTTTCAGGGGAGACGTGGGGCACGTATATCAGGATAATTACAAGAATACAAACATGGGAATAAACTATACATGGAGAGGTTCATCTGGAAAATGGTTCAGAGCAATCACAACTGGATACTCATACACTTACGAAGATAATTTCGGAGACACACTTGTCTATAAAGAACACGGATTAAGGTTTAACTACAACGGTGCAAAAATGAGCAGTGTTTCAGTAGATTTATTCAAAGGAGAAAAAGGATTTTTAGGTGAAGTGTTCGACAACGACAGAGTTTATATTTACTGCGGGATAAGACCTTCAGGAACGCTGTTTTTATCTCTTTTTACGAGATACGGAGACGAAATCGACTATTCTAACGTCAGACAGGGAAGGTGCCTTCGTCTTGAACCATACGCAGAGCTGAACCTTGGAAAACGTATTTACGTCGAACTTTCCCATGAATACGAAGAGATGACCGTCGAAGGTGAAAAACTTTATACTGCCAATGCAACCAACATCACAGGTAGATTTCATTTCAATCACAGATGTTTCGTGAGAGGGATAATACAGTATCTTGACTGCGAGTTTTCACAGGAGCTTTATCCCTATCCTGTCAGCAGTAAAAGAGAAGTTATATTTTCACAGATACTGTTTTCATACAAAATAAACCCTCAGACTGTTTTATATCTTGGTTACTCCGACAATTATGAAGGTGATGAAGAAAATCCTTTGGCACAGAGAAACAGGACAGTTTTCGCGAAAGCCGGTTATTCCTTCGTCATTTGATTTTTCGCCGGATCCGACCTAAAGATTCCGTTTTTGTTGCATGAGCCGGGTATGTGATTGTAAAATCAATAAAATGAGGAAGATAATTGAACATATCACAGGCGTCGCAGCTGTATCGGCGGTGTTTCTACTTCTTTTTGAGAGATCCGGCAGTTATTTGTCGACGGCTATGTCTTCGTATTTTAGACTCATAAACACGGTTATATTGTCGCTTTTCGTCCTTGACGTCGTTTTGTCTTTTTTTTTCTCGAAAAACAAAATACGCCACATTCTCAAAAACTGGTTAGACTTTGTAGTGTTCATCCCGTTCGCGTATCATTTTTTTCCAAAGTCAAACGAAACATGGAACCTATTTCTTTTTCAGATTGTCGTCATATTTGTAGCCTTTTCGAGATTCAAGAAAGCCGAAAAATTTGTTGAATCAGTCGGACTGAGGCCGGCTCAGATAATGTCTTTTTCATTTTTGTTCGTCATTTGCGCCGGGGCGGTAATATTGACTCTCCCTTTCGCCACAAATGAAAGCGGGGGAGCTTCACTCATAGACGCTCTTTTCACTTCGACTTCCGCTGTATGTGTGACGGGCTTGATAGTTCAAGACACCGCAACGTATTTCACGGGAGCGGGACAGTTAGTTATATTACTTTTAATTCAGCTCGGTGGTCTCGGAATCATGACTTTTTCTGTTTTTATCGCTATGCTGTCGGGGAAAAAAATGGACTTCGGAAAGCGTGCGGCGATGCAGGATGTCTTAGACAGCGACACTCTGTCTGAACTCAACCAGCTTATAAAGTTTATTTTCATAATGACCTTTACCCTGGAAATTGCAGGTGCGGTGTTATTGACGGTGGCGTGGTTCGGGAGGTTCGAGTCTTTTTTCGAACTCCTTTTCCACAGCACATTCCATTCGGTTTCAGCTTTCTGCAACGCGGGTTTTTCGACTTTTACTGACAGCCTGGTTGGATTTTCAACGGATGTTCCTACAATCATAGTTATATCATTTTTGATTATTTTCGGAGGACTTGGATTTGCCACAGTGTATGACATAAAAGATGGAATAAAAAATCTTTTCAGAGACGGGAAAAAAAAATTCCGATTTAAAATCGGTTCAAAAATCGTCTTATTGTTTACTGCTTTTCTTATAATATTCGGAACAGCAGCTCTTTTTTTTACGGAACTGGATGGCTTTAGTTTTTCCGAAATCAGAATCAATGCACTCAAAGCATTTTTCCAGTCGGTCACTTCGAGAACTGCAGGATTCAACACAGTCGAAATAAAGTCTCTCGCCCCGGCAAGCCTTTTATTTATTATTTTCCTGATGGTTGTCGGCGCATCTCCCGGTTCGACTGGGGGAGGATTGAAGACGACAACTTTTGCAGTTCTTCTGGCGAGCATGAAAAATACCTTCTCAAAGGGCAAAAATGTGGAAATTTTCAAAAGGACTATTCCGTATGAAACCGTAATCCGGGCTTTCAAGATGCTGTTTTTGTATCTTTCATTCACCTTATTCATATTTTTTTTGCTCCTCTTGACGGAAAATATTCCCTTCTCGGATCTGATGTTTGAATCATTCAGCGCCATTGGGACTGTGGGACTGTCGACAGGAATAACTTCTCAGCTTTCATCGAGCGGAAAGTTTTTAGTCATGATTCTTATGTTCGTAGGGAGACTCGGCCCTTTGACAATAGGATACACACTTGTCTCTGATATAAAGAAGGCTAATTATTCATACGCGGAAGAAAAAGTCATGATAGGATAAAAGGGGTTTAATATGAGAAGCATAGCGGTTATAGGACTCGGAATTTTCGGCAGCACGCTCGCGAAGGAATTAACTGACAAAGGCGCTCAGGTCATAGCTGTAGATAACGACAAGGAAAAAGTAGAGGCTGTTAAAGAGTCAGTGACATACGCGGTATCTCTGGACTCGACGGATAAAAACGCACTC
>JAFGIG010000011.1 GCA_016929715.1 Caldifarciminota bacterium | reverse complement strand
TATAAAGTATTTCAAATACTCATCTTATTTAGCTTCAACTCCGGTTGCAGGGACATTCTTTTGATGGAACCAGTGTCAGAATTTTTTTACAACAAACTGAAGTGTTTGACATATATCTCATCTGATTCTAATGTTTTGTTATAACAGAAAATAATTGAGGAGGAAAAATGAAAAAACTCGCATTTATTTTATCTACACTTTTCATGGTATTTTTGACTTCTGGTTTATCTTCCATGGAACAAATCATGCCTCTTGAAATCGGGAATACATGGAATTATAGATTTTCAGCCGGAACAAGGCTGAGCGGAGAATACACCTGCGCTATCACAGAAAAGACAGAAATATCAGGAATAACAGTTTTCAAGCTGACATACCAGGGGATTCTATACGCAGAAGAATATTATCAATTATACAGCATAACCGAAGAAGGAGAAGTTCTGTTTTACGGAGATTCCGAACATGGAGTCCTTTCACCTCCTGAAATTATTGTCAAATATCCAGTAGAAGAAAATTTTATCTGGAAGACCACAGGTCTTGGTTCTCCCGTAGAATGGGAAATAGCAGGACTCGACGAGGAAATTACTGTTCCGGCTGGGACATTCAAATGTGTTCACACTGTTGGGACAACCCAATCAGGGAACAAAACAGACCATTGGTATGCTCCGGGAGTAGGAGACATTAAAATCCATCAGAAAAGCACTGACCTTATCATCGAACTTCTGAATTATGAAGTTAAATAGCATTTTAGTTCATTAATTACTGTTAATAAGATTCGTTCTTAATCCAAATGAACTTCAAATTTTAATATAACGGGCAGAAACAGATTAATGCATCGCAAATTTAATTATCAGTAATTCTTTGAAATTCTCCCATAGCATATTAAAATAAAAAGAAGTGAGTAAAACATATGAAAGAAATCCGAAGGCTCGATTCTTCAGGATCAGAGCTTGTCCTTTTGATCTATGACTTTCGGGTCATAATCAGCAAACTCAACAAATCAGCCATCGAATACACTCTCAAAGACGCTCTCGATGAAAAATCAGAATACTTTAAGGAAAACAAGACCGTTTTCGGTCTCTACGACGACAAACTACTCATTGGTTTCTCTGTTCTGAAATCAGAGGATAAAGTTTTCTGGCTCGAATGGCTTTTTATTGACAGAAAATTCAGAGGTTTTGAGAACGCGTCCCTGCTTTTTGATTTTACTGAAAACTTTGCAAAAGAAAACGGTGCGGAACAGCTCTATATATGGGTTCATCCTGACAACAGGCAAATGCTGAGATTTTTAAAGAAAAAAGGATACGATGTTTTAAATCTCGTAGAAGTAAAAAAGATAAATCCCAACACTTCGAAAAACGTAAATATTCTCGGTAATGAGTTGAGGTATTGATCTGGTTTTAGACAAATCGCAAAAAGAAAGACAAAGAAGATTTAACCGCAAATACAATTTTTGCAAAAAAAAATTTGGATGCGAACAAGATATATCCACCACAAAAATATATGAATACATATTTTTTATCGAAGAGAAATTTGATTACAAATTTCTTTCACGAAGGGAGGATTGCTTGCAATCCTCCTCGGAGTGAAGTTAAGAAAAAAACAAATTATTCTCTATAAAATTTGTTCCTCAAATTTTATAACTTAGTAGTAAAAAATTGTATTTTAAATAGATTGGATAAAAGACATTCGCTACAAAGGGAGAAAAATAATCAAAAACTTTGGGTTATCAATTTCACGAAAGGGGAATATTTGTTAAAATATTGGGGTAAAAGATAATGATGAAAATCAACAAAGGTTTATACTGCACTTTGCTCTGTGAGGATGCCTTTGCAAAGTTGATTATTTCCATAATCTCTCCGGGTCCCGGAAAGATCAAAATAGTGATGATCTCGGAAGCGCTTCATTCAACACTGAAAAAAGCAGTTTTATACGCGGTGGTTCATGCAGACTAGAAAGGATTTTAAAAAATGAGATTTTTCGAGTGTAATTTGTTTATAATAATTTTATTTGCCGCCGCAAACGGCGCATCAGGCGGAGTTTTTACATATCCGGTTCTTGAAAGCGAAGGGAATTGCATAGAAAATCTTGTTCCGGATAGATGGTCGGTTTTCGATTCAGCTCAAGGCGACCTTAACGGTGATTCTCTTGCTGACATTGCCGTGGTCTTTGAGTTCGAAGACAGCGCCCAGTTCATATCAAACGATGAATATTACCCCGACACTTCTTTTTACAAACCGAGAGTTCTGGCGATTTATTTCAGGGACAGCACAAACGGCAGATATACTTTCTCTGAGAGAAGCAATTCGTTCATCATAAGCAGCACGCACAAAAATATGGTCGAACCCTACGAAGGCATGAGAATCCAAGATGGAGCGTTGACGCTTGATTTTATATCCATGTGGTCGATGGGATCGTGGTGGATGTCAAGGGCTGAATATACTTTCAGATACCGACAAGGGCAATTTCATCTCGTCTCATGCGAATACGCGAATATCCACAGAGGATCCCTTGAATCTACCCTCTATAGTATTGATTTTCTCAAGGAAGAATACTCCGTCACAAGGACCGAGTTTGTCGACGATGATTTTATTGAAACATTCGAACTTAAAAAAATAACCTACCCGGAAATTCAGTCACTGCGCTCATTGATAAAACCATTTTTCTGGGAATTCGAGGAGGGGATCATAATATGAAAAAATTATTTATACCTGCTCTCGCATTTTTGTTCACTTCGGCACTATACTCTTCAATAATCGATTACAAGACCATCGAAATCGACTTCACCGACAGCATAGATGCCCTCGAAAAAGCCGATTGGTCACCCGCAACCGCATTGAACATAACAGACGAAGGCTTAGGATGGGATGGAGAAGCCGCATCTTCAAGGGACTGCCGGATAGTAACAAAACCTCTCGCTCTCGGTCTTTCATGGCGTCCGCCTACTTCCGTATCAGTCAGAGTGACAATTCAACCCGAACCCGTATCTTTCGTCCTCAACAGCGGAGACTCTTCAAGACCCTACTATGGCGATGTCTACGTCCGATATTCGCCTGATCTTGTAAATTGGTCTTCCTGGCAGGTTCTTCCGATTTCAGAGTCGGAAGAACCCGGCAGATATTTCAGCGGGATTGTCAGGGTCCCCAACTTGGAAAGAGAGACATATTCTGTTTTATTTTACGAATACTCTAAATTCGATGTTCCATGGAAATGCGACGAAGACGCCGCGGTGCGCTGGCTCCTGAGCATTGACGAGCACTTCTTCGAAAGATACCTCCCCTTCATCGGTTATATAGAATTCCTCTTCGAAAGTTCTTTTTACGGAGGACAGAGGATCAGCTCGTTTAAGGCCGAAGTAATTTATTCAATAAGCGGGCTTCATACGCTCCCCAAGGACATGAGCTCATACGAAGAGAGAAATTCGACACCGTGGTCTTTCAGGGCTGAATAAAGTTTTTGGTTAAGAGTTTATGAAAGACAACGAACTTATTATCGAAGCCCAGAAGTTTTTGGGCGAATTCAGACTTTCCGAGGATTTTCTTTCTGCCGGATCGGTTGCCGCGGCTCTAGTCACCGAATCCGGAAACATCTACACAGGCATCTGCATAGACTTTGCCTGCGGAATTGGTTTCTGCGCCGAGCATTCTGCAATAGCTGAAATGTTAAAAAACAGGGAGACGCAAATAGATACTATTGTTGCCGTCAATAAAAACGGGTTAATTCCGCCTTGCGGAAGATGCCGCGAGATGATGTAGAGATGGATTTGATCCCAGTAGTATTATTTTCTTCAATGATTTCTGCATGGACAAACACTTCAGCTGGTTCAGAGTATCTGTCTTACCCTCATGAAAACTACATGAGATTTTCACGACCATCAGCCATCATCGAATTTCCAATCGCCGATCTCCCGTTTAATACTGACAACGGGATTTCCTTACCAAGCATGCGTCAATCGCTTGCTTTGACAAGCGGCTTGACTCAGGGTTTTCATTATTCGATGCAACGTCTCTGGTCCCCTGACTTATCGAATAAAAGTTTAGGCGCTCTCTTTTCAAACAAAAGATTCAGCGGAATGTGCGTTTCAATAATACTGTTCGACCTCGTCTCACCTTTCAGGGGATGGACGCACGAGGAAGGACATAGAGCAGTTCTCTCAAGGAGAGATATATCGAGCCAGAACGACATATACTTAAATCCATTCGCAGACATGGTGAGCGTCAGCCACGTCCGTGACGAAGACCTTATTCATCTTAAAGATGAACATCCTGCGGACATGGTCAGACTTGCAGAGGCAGGAGGCGAAGTTCAGATAGAGTTATCTCTTCGGATGAGAAAACAGGATTTCTTCGGCGAGAGATCTTCAGTTTACGATCTTGCCGACCATTGGATAAACCTCGGAAGCCTCGCCTGGTATGTCTGGTTATGCGGCAGTGAGGAAGCGGACAAAATCATTGAAGAGGAAACGCTTAAAGAAGACTCCGACATAATGAAACGGGATATTTTGGGCGGAGATTATCTGTCGTGGGTCTATGACTTGTTTCGACCTGACGAGACTTATCTTTCCGGCCTCAGAGGAAGACCTCACCCCTCCGGTGTCGGATTAGACCGTTACATAATGCCTTCAGAACTCTCTGAGGAAGAACTCGACTATTTAAGGCTTCAGGGTCGGCTCATATTTTTGAATTTCATTTCCCCTCAGCTTTTCGGACTTAGCAGGTTCTCGGCGACAAACCCCTTCAACAGAAAAGAATTTTCTTGGAACTTCGCCCTCACCCACCATCTGACTTCTTTCGGAACAGCGAC
>JAFGIG010000074.1 GCA_016929715.1 Caldifarciminota bacterium | reverse complement strand
TAATTTTCCTTGTAAAAAATCCCCTAAAAAGCAAGTGTCTCCCGAAACCATATAACATGAAGGAAAAACCTCGTATTCTCCGGGTGCTTCTCCTATTTTTCCAATCTCTCTAATCTCTCCTGAAAAAAGATCAAAAGACACGCTTGGTTTTTTGGCTCTTTGAAGAAACACTTTTGTTCCGTTGGCGTATGCGAGCCATCCCCAGGCGTTTTCGTCTTCGACTATTTTTTCTTCTTCTATTCTAAAATTTATTATTATTTCTTCATTACACGGGGATGAACAGCCAAAACCTGATACCAAGAAAAATAAAACAGGAGCAAAAAATATTTTCATGGTCCACCTCCATATGGAAATTTAGATGTCCGGTATTATAAACCATTTCAGCATATTGTGTCAGTCCCATTAAAGAAATGAATATCTTTATTTATAAATTTCAATATAATTAGGGCTAATTTTCAAAGAAACATGATCAGATTCATTCACGGAAACTTCATCAAGGCGATAAAGATTTACGCCGGAAGCATTAAGCTCTTTTCGAGAAACGCCAAACTTTTTCTCGCGGGTTCTTTCTTTGTAGGCATGGGTTTTTCGGGATTTTTTCTTCTTTTCAATTTATACCTGAAATCCATCGGTATAGACGAGACGGGAATCGGACATGTAATCACTGCGACAACCATGGGGACGCTCTTCATGGCGATTCCGGCTTCAATACTGATAAGAAAAATCTCCATAAAGAAAATCCTTCTTCTTTCGACTCCAATTACGATTTTCACTTATTTCATCCAGGTAATGGGTTTGAACTACAACTTGATACTAACAGGAGGAATACTCTCCGGAATTTTCACCGTATTTTTTCAGATAGCCGCCGCGCCTTTTTTCATGAGAAATTCCACCCCCAGGGAAAGACCCTACCTTTTCAGCATGAATTTCGCCGCCCAGCTAATAGCAGGCGTTCTCGGAAGCGTAATAGGCGGATTTCTGCCGGGAATAATTGCGAAATTCGGACTTGTTCCTCATGTAACATACCGTTACACGCTTTTTATATTCGGAGGCTTAGTTCTCATAGCCCTGCTTCCGTATATGCTCATAAGGGAATGCTCTGAAAAAGAAATCAAAAATGACAAATTTAGGTTCAAGACAGAGAAAAAAGTCATAGTAAAACTGTTTCTGCCAAATCTTGTCACAGGTCTCGGAGCTGGGCTCAGTATTCCTTTTATCAATCTCTACTTCAATGATGTTTTCTCAGCCTCGACTAAATTGATAGGAATCGTCTTCGCGGGGTCTCAGTTTCTTATGATATCGGGGATACTTCTTGCTCCGCTTTTGGCAGAAAAGCTCGGAAAAATAAAGACTGTAATCTTTTCTCAGCTGTTTTCTATCCCATTTTTAATCCTAATGGGCATCACGGGTAATTTCTATTTCGCGGTTCTGGCTTTTCTCGTCCGCGCAGCCCTTATGAACATGGCACAACCTCTTTTTACTAATTACGCGATGGAACAGGTTCACAAAGACGAACAGCCTCTGACCAACGCTCTTTTGATTATAGCATGGACTGCCGGCAGGGGAGTCAGCGCGAGCATAGGCGGATTTCTTATTGAAAAATTTTCATATACTTTACCGTTTTTGACTACGAGTGCGCTGTATTTGGTTTCAACTATTTTAATCCTTTTCTTCTTCGAGATAAAAAAAAGAAAATCGATGTCCGTGTAATATAGTATTATGTTAAAAAGGGGGGATACCCCCCTTTTTAACATGCAATAATCGGTTTTGGATGGTCTTTTATGGAACCGAGCGATTTTTTGAGAGTTTTTTCGTCGAGTTTAAAATCAATGCTTTCTCCCGACATATGCGATTCATAGAACTTCAAATCGAGGAGTCCATGGCCGCTCAAACAAAATAATATAACTTTTTCTTTTCCCTCCTCTTTGGCTTTTAATGCTTCATCAATCACACAAGCAATTGCATGCGAAGTTTCCGGAGCGACGATGATACCTTCTGTCTTTGCGAAAATTTCCGCCGCTCTGAAGCATTCGCTTTGCCTGAAAGACCTGGCATGGACAAGTCCCTCGTTTACAGTTTTTGAAACAAGCGGTGAAGCGCCGTGATATCTCAAACCTCCTGCGTGAATAGCGGGAGGGATAAATCTGTGGCCGAGCGAATACATTGCAAGAAGAGGCGTCATACCAGCGCTGTCACCGAAATCATAGACAAAAGGCCCTCTGGTTAAAGTCGGGCAGGATTCAGGTTCACAGGCGATGATCGAAATATCCTGTCCTTCAATTTTATCTCCCACGAAAGGAAAAGCAATTCCCGCGAAATTACTTCCTCCTCCGATACAGCCTATAACCGCATCAACTCTTTTTTCTCCTAAAGATCTAAGCTGTTTCCTGGCTTCAAGGCCTATAACTGTCTGATGGAGCATGACAAAATTCAAAACACTTCCCAAAGAATACTTGGTCCTAAGACTTTTATCGCTGACCGCCTCTTCAATGGCTTCACTGACAGCTATACCTAAACTTCCCGGAGAATTTGGATTTTCATCGAGCATTTTTCTGCCGAAAGAAGTCTCAGGACTCGGGCTTGCGACACAAGTTGCACCCCAAATGTTCATCAATGTTTTTCTTAAAGGTTTTTGATCGAAGCTTATTCTGACCATATAGACTTTGCACTCCATATCGAGAAGTGAACAGGCGAAGGCAAGAGCACTGCCCCATTGCCCCGCTCCCGTCTCAGTTGTTATTTTTTCAACCCCCTCCTTTTTGTTATAATATGCCTGCGCGACTGCAGTGTTCGGTTTGTGACTTCCCGTTGGAGATACGCTTTCATTCTTGAAATAAATTCTCGCCGGAGATTTAAGAAATTTTTCAAGCCCTTCTGCCCTGCAAAGGGGAGTCGGCCTCCATTTTAAGAGAGTCTCGACAACATCCGTCGGTATGTCTATCCACCTGTCCGGGCTCATCTCCTGTTCAATAAGAACCTTAGGAAAAATAACTTCGAGATCATCGGGTTTTACAGGTTCTCCGTTGAGACTTAAAGGCGGTAAAACTCCTTTTAAGTCACTTGTTATGTTAAACCATTGCCTCGGTATTTCGTCGTCTTTTAAGACAGATTTTATCCCCATGGATTTTCTCCTTTTTTACAGATTTATTGATAAACGGTGATTTATGAAGATTTATTAATGGGCGGTCAGGCCGCCCACCAAATCCAGAGAGTCGAATTTAATGTAAGTTCCAGAACTTTCAATCCGCGCTTGAGAGCCGAATTTCTTTTTCCAAGTTCTTTTGAACCTCTCGTTATCTTGCAGAGGCTTAAACCCAATTTTTTTGATATGTCCCTCTGGCTTTCACCTTTTTCGAGCATCTTCGAAAGCTCCCAGCGGGAAGATATCATTCTTATCTCGTCTTTTGTCAAAAGCGCCCGTAGGAAAGAACAGATATCATCAGGGCTTTTCAATTTGTTCAAGACACTTGATATTTCATTTAATTTGTCCATAATGTTTCTTCTTATAGAAACAGAAAAACAAGAAAATGTCAACCCCAAATATTTTCAAAGCATTTCTTGCCTCTTTCCGAGTGAATCATTATTATAAATATAAAAGCAAAAGGAGGGAGACGTGGAAGAAAATTTAAATCAGGAAAGATTCGAAGTAAAAGCCGACGAACTCGTCCAAAAAATCAACGAAATCCTAAAAGAGGGCAACGCTAAAAAAATAATCATACAAAATGAAAAAGGTGAGTCTGTAGCGGAATTTCCTTTGACAGTCGGCGTCGTCGGGATCTTTCTTTCCCCAATGTTAGCGGCGGCGGGAGCTATAGCAGCGCTTGCGACAAAATGCACTATAATTGTCGAAAAAAAACAGCAGCAGAAAAAGGAGTGAACAATGATAAAATTAATGTTTTCGCTTTTGTTTGTTGCATTGCTGTCATGTTCCGGTCAGCCCCCTGAAACAGATGAAAATCCCGCTCTTTCCGCGGTCATCAATCAGTTTTTTTCTTTTATGGAAAGCGAAAACTATGAAGGCGCCGCCTTTATGCTCACTCCCTATACCGTTGATGTTATGTCCGGGGCTATAAAAGATGATCTGCAGGCAAAAAAGCATGCACTTGCCTCCGACTCGTCTCTAAAGGACAGAATGAACCAACTCTACGGAATCCCCTTGGAAGAGGTGATTTCCAAAAACGACACACAATTGATAGCCCTATATTTTCAGAAACTCCCAAAGTATTTCGAATTAGACAGAGATTTTATTGTTTTATCAGAAAAAGCTGTTGACTCTTGCAAGGCTTTTATCTCTGTTCGTTACCAAAACGGAGCAATTGACACGCTCTTTTTCGAAAAACACAGCGATGAATGGAAAATCGACTTATCTTATCTCGTAAAATTAAACCAGTTTAAAGCTCAAGCCCTCGAAAACGCCCACGCTGTCCAGCTCGCGGCCGAAGAATTTCTGTTCTTTGCCGACAGCAGAGGGTATCCCCTGACAATCGAAGAGATGAACTTGCCCCAGGGATTGACAAATCCTTTCAACGGAGACACGGCCTTTTTAATCTTCAAAGAAAACGCTGATAAAAGTGAAGATCCGGATCTTGAAGGCTACGTCAC
>JAFGIG010000010.1 GCA_016929715.1 Caldifarciminota bacterium | reverse complement strand
GTTGTCAAGGATATCAGATACATTGTCTATGTTGACCCTTTCGCCTACGACTCTCTTGAAGACCTGAACGACCTGATAAACGTCGGCAAAATAATCTCCGGGCTCAATTCTGAACTTCCGAGAAAAAAATTCATACTGGCAGGACCTGGCAGATGGGGAAGCAGAGGAGACATAAAGCTCGGCGTTAGAGTCACATACAGCGACATCAACAACACCTCAATGCTCGTCGAAATAGCAAAAAAGAAAAAAGGTTATCTTCCTGAGCTGTCTTTCGGAACTCATTTTTTCCAGGATCTTGTCGAGTCACAGATAAGATATCTTCCTCTCTATCCCGACGACGAAGACTCCCTCTTCAATTCGGATTTTTTTTCTCTGTCTAAAAACAGTCTTTCAGATTATGTAAATCTTCCCCAAAACAAAAAAGAGACTTTTGAAGATGTCATAAGGCTTATAGACATTGAAAAAACAGCTCCCGGATTTAATGCTGAAGTCGTCATGGACGGCGACTCTTCCTACGCCATTGGGTTTTTAAGGAACAAGGCAGAAGGGTGAGATGAATAATACAGAACTGGCGCAATACGAAGAGAATATAAGGATAAGTTCGGATATAAACCGTGAATTGTCGCCTTTTAAAATCCGAGAAATACTTCTCGTAGCTACTCTTTACGACTCTTATATTCTCGAAGAAGAAGGGCTTCTCAGCGACATGATATTTGCGGAATACTTCAAGATAAGCCTTGCCGACGCGCCGAGGATAACTTCGGTATATTCAAAAGAAAAAGCCGTCGCGGCAGTCAGGGAGAAAAAAGTCGATCTCGTCATATTGACGATGAGGATAGACGATTTTCAGCCCTACGAAATGAGCCTCGCGATAAGAGAAATTGACCCTGATATACCTATTTTTCTTCTTTTGAACGACAATTCAGACCTGAAAATCATTCAGCAGTGGAAAGACAGGCCCTGCGCTGTCGACAGAGTCTTCATATGGAACGGCGATGCGAAAATATTTCTCGCCATGAGCAAATATGTCGAAGACTCCAAAAATACAGTCAACGACACTTCTCTGGCGTCTGTCAGGGTTATTCTTCTCGTCGAAGACTCACCTTTATATTATTCGAAATACCTTCCTCTGTTATACAGGGAGATAATCAGGCAGACTCATGAACTCATATCTGACGAAAAATTCGACGAGAAAAGGAAAATCACCAGATATAAGACTCGGCCCAAAATTCTTCTGGCGACATCTTTCGAAGAAGCCGTTGATTATTATAAGAAATTTGAAAAATACATTTTATGCGTGATTACCGACCAGCGATTCCCGAAAGAAAACTCACTTGATGAAAGCGCCGGCATATCCCTGATAGAAAAGCTGAGAGAAAAAGACCCCGGCATTCTCGTTCTTCTTCAGTCATCGGAATCTTCTTCTTCCGAGAAAGCCCGGGAACTCGGCATTCCTTTCATAGACAAGAATTCAGAAAAGCTGTCGTCCCGTATAAGGGATTTCGTGAAAAACGATCTCGGTTTCGGGCCTTTTATCTTCAAATCCGAAGACGGAGAGACCCTGAACAAAGCGCGTAACCTCGAAGAATTCGAAGCAGTGATCGAGAAAATTCCTGAAGGTTCAATACTCTATCATTTCGGAAGAAACGACTTTTCGACCTGGTTTGCCGCAAGAGGCGAATTCAAGATAGCCCAGAGCCTCAGAAAGATGAGCTCATCTGATTTTGAAAGCGCCAGAGAGATAAAATTCCACCTTTCAAACCTTTCAAAACTCGTCGAATACAAAAAATCCAAGGGCAAAATAATGGATTTCGACGACAAATATTTGACTGAAGGAGACAGCATAGTCAGGCTTTCCCCGGGAGCGCTCGGTGGAAAAGGCAGAGGAATAGCTTTCATAAGCTCCCTGCTTCAAAACAGCGCGCTTGAAAATTCAGTTCCGGGCGCGAGTATAAAAATTCCCAAGACTTACGTAGTAGGAACGGATTCTTTCGACGAGTTCATGGAAAAAAATGAACTCCAGGAATTTGCCATAGACGAGGACGACCACGACAAGATAAAGCAAAAATTTCTGACGTCAAAACTCCCGGAAGAACTCGAAAAAAAATTCAGAGTTTTACTTCGGAAAATCAGCCACCCTCTCGCGGTCAGATCGACAGCTATTTTCGAAGATTCCATTTCACACCCTTTTTCAGGAATTTACGAAACTTACATTATACCTAATTCTTATTACAATTTCGAGACGAGGTTCAAACAGTTCACCGATGCTGTCAAACTTGTCTATTCTTCAGTCTATTCGAGGGTTGCCAAAACTTATTTCGAGTCCATAGGCTACAACATCGAAGAGGAAAAAATGGCTGTCGTCATTCAGAAGCTCGTGGGCAATTCGCGCAACACAAGGTTTTACCCCTCTTTCTCCGGAGTAGCGCAGTCCTACAACTACTATCCGGTTTCATATATAAAACCGGAAGACGGCATCGCCGTCGTCGCGCTCGGTCTTGGGACCTATGTAGTTGACGGCGACAGAGCTTTCAGGTTCTGTCCAAAACATCCAAAAATTGATTTCTACTCCGCCGAAGATCAGCTTAAAAATTCCCAGAACTATTTCTGGGCTCTCGACATGAAAAAGAGCGATTTTGACCTTTCTCTCGGAGAAGACGTCACTTTAATTAAATCTTCCACAGAAGATGCCGAAAAGGACGATTCTCTGAAGGACATAGCCTCTGTCTGGGACTTTCAGAACAACAGATTTTCAGGATACCTCGGCGTTCAGGGACCCAGGGTGGTGAATTTTGCCAACATACTCAAATACGGAACATTTCCTCTCTCAGACATCCTGCAGAAACTTCTTGCGGTTTTCAACACCGCCCTCGGCACACCCGTCGAGATAGAGTTCGCCGTAGAACTCGGCAAGAGGCCTGTTTTCTATATTTTACAGCTCAAACCTTTTATAAGAAATTTCGACGACTTCCAAATAGACAGTGCAGAAATCGAAGGGAAAGACCTTTTTATTTCGACTTCGCAGGCACTCGGAAACGGAAGGGTTGATGAGATAAAAGACATTGTCTATGTCATGCCGGAAAAATTCGACAAAATGGAGACCCTGAAAATAGCCGAAGAAGTCGAGTATTTCAACAAAAAACTAAAGGATTTCAAAAAACCTTACCTCCTCATAGGTCCCGGCCGATGGGGGACGAGCGACAGGCTTCTCGGCATCCCTGTCAAATGGAACCAGATATCGGGAGCCAGGACTATAGTCGAATACGGCATGAAAGATTTTCAGATAGACCCTTCTCTGGGTTCTCACTTTTTTCACAATATAACGACACTGAACATAGGCTACCTGACAGTTCCCTACAAAAGCGAAGAAAATTTCATCAAATGGGAATTTCTTGAAGACAAAATATGCGTCGAAAGAAAGGATTTCTGCTCGCATCTTTCGGTTCAGGAAGGACTTACGATTCTCATGGACGGAAGAACCGGAACCGGAGCGGCTTTTTTCAGGCGTCAGTGAAGTTTATTTTTCTTCAGATATAAGAGAATAATTTTCCAGAAGGCTTTTTGACAGAAAAGCTTTCATTTTCCAAAAAGATAAGGTCTCCCTCTTGAATGCGGCTTTTTCGTGCCATTTTCCGGTCTCGTCCAAACATCCCTGCTTTTCGCCGTCAAGGGATTGAAAGACTTCCGTGCTTTTTCTGAAAAAGAGGAATTTTCTCGAGAAGCTTATTTTGATTCCGAAGAGAAAACATTTTTGGACAAAATCTTTTTCTTTTGCAGGGTCAATTGTGATACCGACGATGAATGCGGAAGATTCAGGTATTCTCCTGATGTCAGACCCCGAAAAAAAAAGCCTTAGTGTCTGTGAATTGCTGTGCTGAATGAAATCAATCCGCTCGGGGATAAGTGTTTCACAGCCCTGCCTTCTTTTTTTGGCGAACAATGAATACAAAGTCAGAGTCGAATATTTTTCGAGCACAAACCTGTAGTAGTTCTCGACCATTCTGACAGGCATTTTTTTAGTCATGTTTATCAGTATATTTTCAATATCGTCCCATATCTCCTTGCCAATGAGATAAGAGGCTATAACCGACACGAGAGACTCTATGGACAGAAGGTCGGACGGTTTGAAGGCGGCAAACACTATTACTATCAAAACACCGAGAAATAGTCCGAAAACATTTCCGAACCTGTCCGTCATTTGAGCGTAGGCAGATCTCTGTTTCGCGAGTATGTCCGTTACATATTCTTCGAATGGAGAGAAAACAAAATCCTTTGAAGAGACAGATTCTGAAAACGGATAGAGGACTACATGGCATTCAACGGAGCTGAATTTTTTCATTTCTTCAATGTTGTTCAGAACTACTTCGTAATTACCTTCTTTACGTGAGCAAAGGCTGACTGAATTCTCGAATTTTTGGATTTGTTTTTTCATGGCAAAAAGATTTTACCAGAACTTCAGGAAAAAAACCGGGGGATTTTCCCCCGGTCAAACGGCAGGAACAGAGGGTTATTTTTTCTTTTTGTCAAGAATTTTACTTAATACATAATACACTATCATGCTGAAACCGCTCATACCGAGCATCATGGCGGTAATAGCGGTTCCCCTGGTTTCGACCGGAAACAAAAATCCCAGCAGCAAAGCGGCGGCGAGAGATATGAGAATCATCGCCCACATCAATATTATGCTCGAATACCCGTTTCGGGAAAGTTGGCTCAAATCTATACTGCCTTCGCTTTTTTCAATAAGTTTTCTCTTCAGCTGGTAATCAGTGCCGAGTTTCACTATGCCGTAAACAGTCAGGAAAAATGCGGCCATCGGTAAAAAATCTTCCATTTTCAGACCTCCTTTTGAAGGATAAGACATTCGAACAGATTAAAATGTTGCAGAAAAAAACTTTTATCTGCAACAAACCGATCTGGAATTTTGTCTGATATAATCGAATGATGAATAAAGAAGAAGAAAGGGAAATTGTCCGGCGCATAATCTCCGGAGAAAAAGAAGCTCTGGCTTTTTTTATTCACTCCTATAAAAAACTTGTCTTTCACGTCGCAGGAAAGCTCATAGACGACAGAGATGACCTTGAAGACGCCTGTCAGGACATTTTTATAAAAATCCACGGAAGTCTCTGTTCATTCGATCACGGGTGCAAACTTTCGACCTGGATAGCGAAAATATCATACAATCACGCCTGCAACTTCCTGAAGAAAAGAAAAAAGACCTTGAACTTCAGCAGTTTGCCCCAAAATTTTTCAGAAGACTACGACGGATGCATTGTCACCTGCTCTGATGTGAAAAACGGGAAAAACTCTACGAATAAAAATCTCGGGGAGAACCAGCTCCTCGATTTATGCCTGGAAAAACTCGAACCAGTCCAACGGGAGATAACGTATCTCTACCATGTTGAAGATTTCACGTATGAAGAGATATCCTCTTCTCTTTCCATGCCTCTCGGAACCGTCAAAAGTCATCTTTTTCGGGCTCGAAAAAATCTTAAAAATATGTTATCTAAATACAAGGAGCGGGAAAATGAAGCATCTTGACGAGATTTCAGCCCAGATATTTCTGGAAGACGGCGGGATAGACCTTTCCGTCAGAGATCATCTCGAAGAATGCGGCGAATGCAGGAAATTAGTGAGGGATTACGAACTTCTATTTAAAAATCTTTCCAATGCAGACGGAAAAGACTCTCTCTCCGACGGTTTCACGCAAAAATGCATATCCGAGATAGACAACAGAAAATTCTCTTTAAAAATCATCCGGACTTCATTTTATATATCAGCGGGTCTAATCTGCCTGGTTATATCGGTTCTTTATCGTGGATTTCTGACTGGACAATTGCGCTTTATGGGGCCGGTTCTGGATTTTTTCACCGGTTTTCCCAAAAAGCTGTCTCCTTTCGGAGGTCTCAGCTCAGTCCATATAAATATATTCTTCATCTTCCTGGCTGTCATGCTGGCGGATTTTTTCTTTTTCAGAAAGTTTTACCGAAAGCTAAGGTAGTCATTTTTTCAGGAATTCAACTCTTCGAATATCTCAAGATAGGAAAGTTGTTTGAATTCTGACGTATCTTCATAGATAAGCTTTTTATAAAAAGACAGAGCCTTGGTTTTCGCATCCTCGTCTCCTGCGGCTTTCCAGAGGTTGTAAAATATTTCGGCTCTGTAAAAACCGTCTGAATACTTGCCGAGCATCTCGTTAAACGACAATATCGCCTTTTCTTTTTCACCTCTTTCTGAAAGATAAAGTGCCGAGTTCATCTCGAACTTAAAAAAGAGATACTCGTTTTTTATTTTTTCGGACAATTGAAGCAGAATTTTATTGCTTTTTTCGGCTTCTCTGAATTCTTTTGTCAGAAGTTTCAAGCCGAAACTGATGTCTAAAATCTGACCATATAGAAGGTCTTTTCCGCACATCTTCGCTTTTTCAGCCGCTTTTTCTATATCCATGACTGCCTCGGCAAGCAAGCCTTTTCTCTTCTTGTAATTGCAGATGTTTATAAGGCAGATTATCTGCATGACGTTGTCGCCGATTTCAACTGCCATATAATAAGCCTTCTCGAGCATATCTTTGGCGGCTTCTTCCTCTTTTCTGTGCATAAGTATCAAAGCCATGTTGTTCAGAGTCACCAGCATTCCGTGTCTGTCCTGATATTTCTCGTGAATTTCGAGCGATTTGTTATAAAACAAAAGAGCATTCTCAATGTCTAATTTTATCTCCATGTAAGACAGCCCCAAGTTTCCGTATAAAAGACCTTCAGCGGGTCTATTGCCCGCCTTTCGGACTACAGAAAGGGCTTTTTCGAGATAGTTGAAAACTTTGTCGAAGCCCATCTGCCTCCCGAAATATACTGCGTTTCTGCTGTAGTTTTTTGCCAGCAAACTCAGATTTTCTTTTGTTTCTGAAAAAGCGCACAGGTTTTCCGCCTCTTCGAGGGCTCTTTTGGCCCAGGGATAGCCCTCCTCCTCGAATCCTATGTGATGGTAATACATGGCAATGTTTTCGAGAGTCTCAATGATTGAAACAGGGTCTTTTAATGTGCCGAACAGTTCTTTTAGGGATCTGAATGTCCCGTCAATCTCATCGCGTGTGCCTGTTTCCAAATATAAGTCGAATATTATATTGAGAAGAGAGCAATAATGCTTTTTTTCATCCGAGGATTTCGCTTTTTCAATTGTTTCCAGCGCAAGGTTCAGAGCTTTTTTATTTTCAGATGTTTTTGAAAGAAGTCGAGCCCATCTTATTCTGTTTTCTGTTTTTTGAGATCCCAATAAATATCTGTCCAGGGTTTCGGCGTATTTTAAAGAGTCCTCTCTCATGCCCATTTCAGAGGCATAATTCAGCGCTTTTTCCCCTGTATAAATGACTTTTTCGGCTTCTTCGGCTATGTCGTAATGATAAAAAAGTTCCCTGTAATGCGGCGTCAGGTCAGCGGAATAAACTTGTTCGATTATTTGCGCCGCGAAAGAGTGAAGCTTTCTCAGCTTTTCCTTGAGTATCATCTGATAGACAGAATCCCTTATCAGGATATGCTTGAACATGTATTTTATTTTCTCGAGACTTATCCATATAAGGGCGTTTTCACCCGATTTGAGATCTTTGATTATATTCTTTTTGCCGAGCATTTTTGTCAAAACTTCGACGGCAAATTCTTTCCCGAGGACCGAAGCGTTACGGACTGTCTCTTTAAAATCCTCAGTAAGCCTGTCGAACCTTGCGGTTATCACTGAATTTATATCCGCAGGTATTTCTTCGCTTTGGACTGTTATATCCATATTTTTCCCAATAAACCCATTTTCGAGAAAATACATGGAGAACTGTTCCAGGAAAAAAGGGTTGCCTCCGGTCTTAGCGTGAAAATATTCTACAGTTTCCACGGGGAGATTTTCAGACATAAACTTCTTTTCGAGCATTTGTCTCGTGAGGTCTTTATTGAAATTTTCCAGCTTTAACCTCTTTATCGTGCTAAAATCCCCAACTGCCTCCAGAGGCTCGCCGTCGTCTTTCAGTCTGCACGTGAAGACAAAGACAAACGGGTAATTTTCGACGTTTCTCGATAGGATTTTTACGAGTTCGACAGAGTCGGCGTCAGCGCACTGAAAGTCATCCAGAGCCAACACCACGGGTTTTATCAGGGAAAGGCCTTTTATAAAGGCTTTGAAAGCGTATGAAAAATTCTCTATTATCCTTTCGGGTTTTAATCCCGAAAATTCTGAAGAGAAGTCTTTTACACCGGCATAATGAAAGAGATACTCTTTACCGCGCAGAAGATCCTCTCTCAGAGAATTTTCTTTTACTCCGATGGACAGCCCTTGTAAAATCTCTTCAAATATTTTTCCTTCGCCGGGAATATATTCTCTGAGAAATTTTATGACAGGAGAAAGGCTTTCCCCTGCCGCTGATTCATAAGCCAGATTTATCACAATGAAATTTCTTTGGACAGATTCATGGTCTAAAACTTCCGATACAAGCTGAGTCTTCCCTGTCCCCGGCTCTCCGTCAACAAAAACAGCTCCTCCGTTTATTTTCTTTGACAGCATTTCTTCAAATACATTCAGCAAAAACTTTTTTTCTTTTTCTCTTCCCAATGTATCAAATACAGTCGGCGCATTTTCTCTGTGCTTATTCAGGTTTTCTGCCTGATATATTTCGATTTCATCTTTGATTCCTTTCAGCCTTCTTCTGCCCATGTATTTTGCATTTAACTTTTCCTTCAGAGCGGAAAATGAATCCCTGTCCATAAGAATATTTCCTTTTTTCGCCTTCTGCATGAGCCGCGCCGAGAGGTTTACACACCTGCCCATCACGGTGTATTCGCCGGCACGAAAAGAGCCTATAAATCCGGCATAGACAGTTCCCCTTGCCATGCCTGTAGCTGAGGTGTTTTGGGTCAATGACCGCAATTCTTCCGCGTATCTGTAAGCCATTTCGACAGGTTTTTCGACAGCTGAAGGGGCTCCGAAAACTGTCATGACTGTAGATCCTTTGTCCCCGACGACAGCTTTGTTGAGAAATCCTCCGTATTTTTGCGCGAGTCTTTCAGCAAAAGCCACTTTCTTCGGGAAATCATCATTTCTTTCGAAGGAGGTAAAGCAGACGACAACTTCCCTGAATTCACCGATTTCTTTTTTTTCTAAAATACAGGTCGGAGTAAATTTTTTCTGAACTTTAAAATATTCTTTTCCGGGCATTTTTTCATTTTTCAGAAAAACGGTTTTTTCGCCTTTCTTGCTTCTGAAATTTGCCGAATAAGAATTTTCTGTAAACCGGCAAAAATAAAATAGTCTTTTATCTTCACATTCTTTTTTTATATCGTGCGAAACGACTACTCCATATTTCGGACATTTATTCGTGAGGTCAGATGCTTCGAAAAAAGGTTTTCCTGAAAAATAGTATACGTGTCTTCTGCCGCATTTGACTATATTAAGCTCTCCGACTCCTTTTACTATAGCTGTCTTTGGCGAAAAAACGAACTTGCCCATCCTTGTCTCGACGGGATTTAATCCTCTGAATTCATCAGTTATTTCTAAAGCGGCTGACAGCGCTCGTGTTGAAGACTTTTTTAAACCCCTTTTGGCTTCGAAGAGCGCGTAAAAAGCGTCTCCGGCAAAAACGCAGATATGCCCTCCGTGGTTTTCGACTATCTCCACGGCGGGAGCGAAAACTGTGTTTATTATCCTGGACAGGATTTCAGCGCCTTCCCTGCCGTTTTTGACGAGTTCTTCTGTAGCAGAGGTGAAGCCTGTGATGTCTAAAAACAGGACTGCTGATTTAATATCTTCAGAATATTTATTTTCCGCAAAAAGATTTGCCACTCTGACGGGCAAAAGATTCCTTCTGAAGCTGTTTTTTTTCATTTTTTTTCCCCGCAATTTAGATTTTACCAAAACTGTCGCGTTTTCGCACCTCATGAAAAAAAACTTTTCATGGAGAAAATTGCAATCTCTTCATGACTTTCGCATGCTACACGCACCTGAAAAACCTCTCCCGTAAACCATGGCTCATAGCCGCTGCGGCGAGCCGGTAGACAGCGTTTTTCGAATACATGATCCAGGTCCCCGCCAACAGAATCGGACATCATGTGATGAACATATGACAGCTCAAGATACTTCAGGAGGTGATAACACTCTCCGTCTTTCTGCCTTTTTCGATCTTCTACATGAGGGAGAAACCCGGTCTGGACTACCTCTGGGCCGGCCTCTGCATTCTCGGCGCGGTTTTTTTCCTTTTCAGGAGGACGATTTTCGGATGACGCTAGTTTTTGATTTATATTCTCCCATAGGTTATAATATTAAAAAAGGAGGCGATATGAAGTTTTTTCTCTCAGTTTTAATAACCCTTTCACTGCCGGTAATGGCATTTTCAAGCCATGAAGAAGCTGAAATTTCCGGTGTCAATCCATGGACAGGCGAGGAGATTCCTGTATATCAGAAATCATCCGTTCCGAGGGCTTCTTTTCTCTTGATCCCCGATTCACAAGCCGACGTCGTTGGGATGTTCTCGCCTTTCGACGGTGCTTATCTCGGAAATATTATTGTGGACGACCCCACCGGAATTAACTATGACCTCTCAACACCAATAAATGCTATTCAAGGACCCGGCAATTTTATTTTCCTCTCCGATCAGGTATCAGACGCTGTTTACGCTTTCGACACTTTAGGCAATTTTCTTTACGTTGCCGCAGACACCTCTGACGGAATTGACAACGTCCGCGGTATCGATTTCAGGAACGACACTCTTTTCGTCACATGTGGAGCAACCGGAAGCAAAGCCATATACATCTTCAGCGGGCCCCATCAATTTGCCGGATTTTTCGTCCCCGCAGGAACCATAGACCCTTTCGACATTTTCTTCCTCTCAGACGGAAGCGCTTTGGTTTCAGACATCGAAGGATCCACAGATAACGTCAGGCTCTATAATCCCTCCGGTACTTTCGTAAAGCAGATTATATCCATTAATTTCCCCGAGCAGATAAATCAAGACCCTGTCCTGCCAGGAGAGTTTTTGGTAGCCGGTTTTTCAGCCAACAACATAACTGATTTCGACACGAGCGGAACCGTTTTCAGGACACTGCCCTTCAACGGAGCAAGAGGTGTTTACAGACTCGGGAACGGAAACATACTCGCGACAAGCTCAGCAGGCGTCGTGGAGCTCGATTCTTTGACAGGGGCTCAGATTGCTGTGAAATACACGGGTCAATGCAGATTCATAGAACTATACCAGACAGGCATGGGTGTCGAAGAGCAGATAGGACAGCCGACAGAAATTAAAACATACAGGGTTTTCCCCAATCCTTTCGACGGAGACCTCAACGTATCCTTCAGCCTGCTCAGCCGTCAATATGTCTGTGTCAGCGTCTATTCAGTTCTCGGTTCAAAAGTCAGGACTCTGAGTGAAGGAGTCCTCTCGCCTGGAGAGCATTCTCTCAAATGGAACGGCAGAGATGACGGAGGAAACGACTGCGTCAGCGGCGTCTATTTCATAACCATTTCCACCCCTGAAGGCGAAATAAAAGAAAAAGTAGATTATCTCAGGTAACACATTTTTGCATTAAAGAGCCGGTTCTCCTGGACCGGCTTTTTTTGTATAAATTTTCTTAACAATGTGAATCTAAATAATTTTTTCTGCGTAGAACTTAGAAAAACCATTATATTAAACTAAAACCTTCTTCCCTAATGACTTATCAGTTCTTATAATATCGTTTTAACAAAAGGATCAAACCATTATGTGTGTCGGGCTTGTCCATTTCACATTGTCCATAGAATGGGCGTATTCGCTCAAGGACAAAAGACAGG
>JAFGIG010000073.1 GCA_016929715.1 Caldifarciminota bacterium | reverse complement strand
CTTCAGAGCGGTTCTTTGCCTGTCCTCGGCGACATGATGAGAAGATATGACCCTTCTCATGTCCTTGATATTACAGAGTCTTTCAGAAAAATAAAACCGAACCCCGGAATAGGCGTGGATCTGATAGCCGGATTTCCGACAGAGGAAAGAGAACACCACGAAGAAACCCTGGATTTTATTAAAAAGTTGTCGCCTTCATTTGCGCATGTCTTTCCTTTTTCTCCGAGAAAAAAAACTCTCGCGAATCTCTACAATGACAGAGTAGGCGATAGGGAGAGGGAAAAAAGGGCGTGCGAACTGAGAGAATTGACATCAAGCTTTACGCGAAAATTTGTCCAAAGCCTCGCTGGAGAGGAAAGACCCGCAGTCATAGAGAGAAAGCACGGCGACGACTATACCGCAAGGACCGACAATTATGTTATAGTCAGATTTCAGAGCCCAGAGGAAATCAGGGTATCTTCCCGCGTAAAACTCCTTTTGATCTCCCCGGATCAGGGCGGAAAATCAATGACAGGGAAGTTCCTGGAGAAATTGCCGTGATCGCGGTTTTATTTACATCCTGTGTTCTGTTATAATCTTTTCCCATGAAATGCTTTATAAAGACATACGGCTGTCAGATGAATTTCTCTGAATCCCGGCTCATAGGGGAAAAAATCAGATTTCTGGGTCACGACATCACGGACAACATTGAAAATGCCGATATGATTGTCGTCAACGCCTGCTCGGTGAGAGAGCACGCCGAGGAAAGAGCTCTTGGTTGGATAAGTTCAATTTCATCCGATAAAGCAAAGATTTACGCTGTAGGATGCCTCGCGGCACATGTCCCTCAAAAACTAAAAAACGCAGGGGCTGATTATGTCTCCAGGGAAATAAAATGGGATGAATTCCCTTCAGCAGGCGGGGAGAGAGCTTTTAGCATGAAAGAGGAAGATTTGCCCATTGATTATGAAATATCAATTGTCAAGGGATGCGACAGGTTCTGTTCCTACTGCATTGTCCCTTACCTGAGAGGAGAGGTCCAATCCCTTTCACCGGAAGAGATTTTTGCAGACATCGAAAGATGCGCGGCTAAGGGAGGGGCGGTATTCAATTTGCTCGGACAAAACGTCAACAGATACAATTACAGAGGATATAAGTTTTCAACGCTCCTGGAGGATGTGTCTCACATAGACGGCGTGAAAAAGTTGACCTTTCTGACTTCACATCCCGCCGACCTCACTGAAGAAATTGTCCTGAAAGTCGCCCAAAACGACAAAATCTTAAAGAGTTTTCACCTGCCTTATCAGACAGGTTCGGACAAGCTTCTAAACCGCATGAAAAGAGGCTATAATTCCGAGGGCTATAAAAATAAAATCAGGATGATAAGAAATATTCTTCCATCCATGAGGCTGACGACCGACATAATGGTTGGCCTGCCGGGGGAGACGGAAAAGGATTTCAGAGATACGCTCGATGTTGCAGAAGAAGTAAGGTTCGATGAAGCTTATATGTTCGCGTATTCTCCAAGGAAGGGCACACTCGAAAACCTCGTCCCGGAAAGAATCGAAAAAGAAACCGCCGGAAAAAGGCTTTCAGAGCTTATAACTGTTCAGAATTCGATATCATTGGAAAAAAAGAAGGAGAGGCTCAATCAAAAGGACACAGTTTTTATGAAATCCTTATCCAGGAAAGGTGATTTCACCCTGGGAATTTTGTCGGATTTTTCACCCGTCCTTGTGGACGCTCCTTATCAGAGAGGTAAGGAAGCGGAAATCGTGTTGACGGAATTAAAAGGAGCCACGCTTTTTGGACGGCTTGTTCAGTAATTCTTATGAGTTGCCCCAGACGCCTTTTCTGAAACAGTATTACAGGGAAAAAAGCAAGTTTCCCGACGCTATACTGTTTTTCAGAATGGGAGATTTTTACGAGACTTTTTTTGACGACGCCAAGACCGTGTCCGAGCTCACGGGAATAGCTCTGACTTCAAAACCGGCGGGCAAGGACTCGAGAGTTCCTCTTGCCGGAGTCCCCGTGAAAGCAGTGGACAATTATATAAACACCATAATTGAAAAGGGTTATAAAGTGGCTGTCTGTGAACAGCTCGAGCCTCCGGGGAAAAAACTTATAAAACGCGGCATTGTAAGTCTCATTACTCCCGGAACCGCCGTAGAGCCTTCTCTTGTCCACCCTGACAGGGATCTTTACGTATGCTGTGTTGTCCCGGGGAAAAAGATAACAGGTATTGCTTTCGCAGAAGCGCTGAGCGGGGAGTTTAAGACCGGAGAAATTCCGTCTCATCTTCTCGAAGAAGAGCTTTCGAGAATTTCTCCGCGCGAAGTTTTACTGCCGGAAGGTTTTCAGGACGAAATCGGAAATCATTTTTTATCGCGGCTCGACGCGACATATTTCAGCCCCGCAGTATCGGAAAAACTTAAAAAAAACCTCGGGGCGGCAACGCTTCTCGGTTTCGGCATAGACGACGCTTCCCCCTCAGCTGTCGCTGCCGCGGCTCTTTTCGAATATCTTTCGAGGACTACAAACAGCGGAATGAACCATATGAAGAAAATCCGCAGACACGATTTCACAGATTCGATGATTCTCGACAAGATGACAGTCAAAAATCTAGAAATTATTGAATCTTCATCCGGGAACCCGAAAGATTCGCTTTTCGGAGCGCTCGATTACACTGCCCTCGCATGCGGCAGGAGGCTTCTAAAAAAATGGCTTTCAGAACCTCTTAAAAACGCGGAAAAAATTTCCGAAAGACACGATGCCGTGGAAGAACTTACACATAAAAAAGAAATCAGGGATTCCATTTCGGAAATGTTAAAAGAAATTCACGACCCTGTGCGCCT
>JAFGIG010000072.1 GCA_016929715.1 Caldifarciminota bacterium | reverse complement strand
TGGAGGCTCGGAGACAACGACGGAACTACGCAAAACAGGGCGGGTTTTTACATAGATGACGTCAGGCTCGACACAGCAATGCTCATCCCCGGTCCGGTATTGCCTCCAACAGGACCCGACACCTGCATAACTTTTAATTCTGAAGCCTTTATATCGGATGTCGTGCCCGGTTCATACGAATATCAATTCGACTGGGGAGACGGGACATTTTCCGGCTGGGACGCCGCTTCCGTCAGAGACAAAGCATACGATGAAGTCGGGACCTATTACGTGAGATCGAGAGTCAGGGATGCGGGAGACACGACGCGTCTTTCAGCTTGGTCACCCGCGCACGTGACTGTGGCTCTCCACAACAGGACAGTCAAATATTGGGGTTTTGAGTTCCCCTGGGATACAGCGGGATTTTATCTATCCGGGGACTGGGAACAGGGTGTTCCTCTTGTAGGTCCCTCTACTGCGAGGTCGGGATACAATGTCATGGCAACCGACCTTGACGGCATACACCAGAACAACGGAAGCTGGCTGACCCTACCCGGCGTAGATGTGTCTTTTTCGGATTCTGCCGTCATGTATTTCTGGATGTGGTATGACAGCAGAGCTAACATAGACGGAGTCAACATGTTCTACGGTTCGGCTTCCCTGACGGGAGGCTGGAGCAACCTCGGGATTAGATGGGACACTGTCCCTCAGGCTCTTATAGAGCCTGTTTACACGGGGACGTTCAACGTCTCATGGACGGGTTCTACTATGTCCGGATGGACAGGTTCAGCCGCTTCGTGGACGCTCTACAGCGTAAATCTGACGCCTCTTAAAAACTACACCGACTTGAGATTCACGTGGAGGCTCGCCGACAACAGCGGAACGACGGCAAACGGGCCGGGATTTTATATAGACGATATCAGAGTTGACACTTTTATGATGCCCATTACGGGACCCCTGAACGCTCCATGGGGTCCTGGTTGGGGATATATCAATACAAACTATTCTTTCCTCTCGGATTCCGCTATAAGCTCTTTCGGAACTCTCGAATACCAGTTCGACTGGGGAGACGGATCTTATTCTTCGTGGAACACGGACAGGAATGCCCTTCACCAGTGGAGTCTGGAAGGGCTCTTCCCTGTGAGGACGAGAGCGAGAGTTCAGTCGGACACGACTCTTATGGGAGGATGGTCTCCCGCCCACTACATAGAAATCGGAGTCACGGGTTATTTCGATGCTCCGTGGACGTTCGAACCCGGCAACCAGGGATGGAAAGTTTCGCCTGTATGGGAGAGGAAATCTTCAACATGGTATTCCGGCTGGAATATGCCGAACTCCGACAACTGGAGCATGTGGGCTATAGGGACGGGAGAAGTATATGTCTGCGACACCACTTTCTCTCCTTCAGCTCCCGTCGCTCCGGATCAAAAATACATTTCATGGACAGCGTGCCTCAGAAGCAGCACTTCGGTTGCCGGAGACACGGCTATTGTCATCTTCAGAACTTTCAGAAACACTGTCTGGGGAGACTGGAACGCCGCATATTTCTACACAGCGCGCACGAGCGCAAACTGGTTCTACAAGGAAGTTCCCCAGCTCGAAGGGGCGGACAGCGTCCAGGTCGGAGTCATTTATGTCCACAGAGACGGGACTACTGACACGAGGTTTTTCGGCATAGACAATGTCTGGATTCTAAACAGACCGTTTCTAACAGAAATCGTCTGGAACTTTGAAGACCAGTCTAAATGGGACTGGACCCACACCGTAACAAATAACTGGCCAAACGGCTGGAACATAAGGTCCTCATCAACGGTCAGCTCTCTTCAGCTTGCAAGTTCAGGGTCATACAGCGCATGGATTGGAAGAACGAGTTCGCACAATGTCCCTCTCGTCGACACAATTATTTCCCCGGCGGAATGGAATCCGATAAACCTGCAGTATTTCGTCTGGGGAATTGGTTTCAATAATGCATACGATTCCATAGAAGTCCTCATGTGCGGCATGAAAGAAGGAGTCTGGTCGCCATGGTTCACCGTGAAGACATACCTGAGAGCGACGACACCGAGTTTCAGAGATCTCGATTCGGCAGACGTCAGCGATTCTTTCGCCGGCGCATCAAAGATAGAGGTCGCCTTTGTCTATTATTCTAGGCTCGATTTCGGAGCATGCGTCATAGACAATATAAGACTGAGCTCCTCAGACAGCAAAGACGCTTTTGTCTCCGGCGGGAACCCAAATATACAGGGTGAATTCCTGCCATCCGGCACAAACAGCGTCAGAGCTACTGTTAAAAACAACGGATATATGTCAGCAGACTTCACGGCAAGAGCCGTGATAACCGATATAGGAAACGGTTCTGTTCTGATGAACGAGACCCGCGACATCACAGGTCTTACCTATCTCGACAGCGCTGTTTTGGATTTCGGGGACGTCAGCCTGGTCGAAGACCACCATTACGTCAGAAAAATAATTATCGAATATCCGGGGGATGAGAACCCCGGCAATGACACTTCTTTTACGTCAATCCGCTGTTTCTCCCCTTCATGGGAAAAGATAGCCGATATGCCTGTATCGGTCTCAGGCGCTGTCGCATGGTTTGACGGAGACGGCGACCTCAATGTTTTCGGCGACTCTCTCCATATGGTCTTTGATGTCCTGGAAAACACATGGTCTGTAAAAGGTTATATCCCCTACAGAATCCAAAATGCTCAGGGGGTCCAAACCACTGACCGAATTTACATCTGGACCGACGAACCGAACCTCAGGGATAAACTCGTAGTATTCGACAAACTGTCCGGCGTTTTCGGGACAGTAAACCTGCCGAATGGAATTGCATCGCCAACCATAGCCGGTTTCAGCGGAGTTGGAGGGGATTATCTCTATGTGGCAGAGAGCGACCTGACAGGTAAACCCGATTGTTATCTCTATGACGAGAATGCAGAAAGATTCATGACAGCGACACCTCTGCCCGGAGGATTTGAAGGTGGAACAGCAGTCGGAACGAAAGACGGCATAGTCTATGCCGGTGGAGACATCTACGGCGGCAACGTCTTTTTCGGAAAGGTCAACCCGGCGTCGCCGACTGTCATAAACTGGAGCACAGACTACATGACGCCGCTGATTGGAAAAGAGGGGATTTCCGGCGGTTCTTCGGGAAGGTTCATTGTTTTTGCCGGAGGCAGAAACACGGGGGCTTATTCGCCGAAGACATATCTTTTTGAAGACGGCTACGGATGGTATGAGATGCATGATCTTCAGACAGCTGTCTCCGACGCCTCTCTGGTTTCCCGTGAAACCGGAAATTCGTCGGACTCCGTCGAGGTGTTCGAATTCTACATGTTAGGGGGAAGGAACGCTTCCGGAAACACAAATGAGTCATACAGGCTTGTCCTTAAGACTTCGAAGAGGATGAATATTGAGACAGTATCAGGGGCATTGCCCGGCGCATACGGATTTTTCATAGGTCTTGCCTCTTCAAATGTATTCAAAGACGGAGTTTCCCTAAGACTATCTCTTCCGGGAAGCTCTAACGTCAGATGGACAGTCTATGACGTGACAGGCAGGCAGATACGCAACATAGAGACATATCTGCCCACGGGTCTCCACGTCCTGAGTTGGGACGGAAGAGACGACGCCGGATACGAAATATCCTCAGGCACATATTTCTGGATGATGCAGACGGATTTCGGTTCTGAAAACGGCAAATTACTGCGCGTCAGATGACGAAAAGGGGGGTTTTACCCCCCCTTTTTTTTGTTGTATAATTTTTCCGAAGTAATCAGAATAAAGATCGGAGGAGAAATGCCGCGCAGGTTGTTATTTTTTTTGGCAGTCATTTCCATTTCTTTTTGCACAAAAAAGACAGGGACGGAACCTGAACCTCAGCCCCAAAAAAGGCTGACAGTAGTTTTTCCGAATCAGGGAAATTTTCTGTATTGGGACAGCGCATACGCAGTGACGTGGTATAAGGAAGGTGACATTACAAGCGTCGATGTCAGCTTTAGAGTCAACGACGATTCACCATGGGTTTCTATCGGCACTGGTTTGACAGGCCTTTCTTGCCAGTGGACAATCCCGAAGGTAAGGACATCGAAAGCCAAGATAAAGATAACGGATTCCGGAGATTCGACGGTCTTTGACACTAACGAAGGTTATTTCATAATAGACAAGGTAATTGAAAATGAGCTTGTCCTTATCGTCTGCGACAGCTTTTTTCTGATGGGGAGCGACACTTCCGAACCTGGGCACTGCCCGGATGAAGACCCTGTCCATTCTGTTTGCCTTTCTTCGTTTTACGTCTCTAAAAGAGAGGTCCGAAACGCCGAATACAGGCAATTCTGCGATTTTAACGCTTACCAGTATCCGCCCGATCCGGGATTTCCGGGAATGAGCAGTTATTTCGACAGTTTCCCTGATTACCCTGTGGTTATGGTCTCCTGGTTCGACGCGGCGAGGTTCTGCAACTGGCTCTCCTTGGCAGAAGGATACGAAGCCCAATACGACACTCTCACCTGGCAGTGCAGATTCACGGGAGGATACAGGCTTCCGACGGAAGCGGAATGGGAGTATTTAGCCAGAGGCGGACTCGAAAGTCAGTATTATCCCTGGGGAAATCAACAGCCAACAGATCAATGCAACTGGTCGGGCGACCCTTTCCATGAATACACTGCGCCTGTGGTGTCCTACGACGTAAACGGTTTCGGTCTTTACAACACAGCCGGAAATGTATGGGAGTGGTGCAATGATTTCTACGCCGACGACTATTACTCGAGTTCTCCTTTTTCAGATCCCCGCGGACCTCAGAGCGGTTCTTTCAGGGTCATAAGAGGGGGGTCCTGGTTCGACAGCGTGGAGAACGTCAGGTGCGCCAAGAGAGGTCCTTCGGACCCTTCTTTCTCGGACGCGTTCATAAAAGCGAACACTCTCGGGTTCAGAATAGTTCTCGGGTTATAGATAAAAAACACTTGACATAGAAGAGGGTTTCAAAGGAAAATATACCTCTTTTTTATCACTTTTTTTATTTTTTCGGGTATTGGAAGCTTTGAGAGAAGCTCCCCGTTTGGTATTTATGCATTAGGGCAGGAGGAAATCGTGGAAGCGAAAAATATTTTGATTCTCGGAGCGGCAGGAAGAGATTTTCACAACTTCAACATGTTTTTCAGAGGCAATGAAAGCTATAACGTAAAAGCTTTTACAGCTACTCAGATACCTGACATTGACGGAAGAAAATACCCTGCGGAACTCGCAGGTAAACTCTATCCAAAAGGAATTCCGATTGAATCGGAAACATCACTTGAAAAAATTATAGAGAAAGATAAAATTGATGTCTGCGTCTTTTCTTATTCCGATGTATCACACGAATACGTGATGCATCTTGCAAGCAGGGTCAATGCCTGCGGAGCGGATTTCTGGCTTTTGGGTCCCAAAAAGACGATGCTCGAGAGCACAAAACCTGTAGTTGCCGTCTGCGCGGTCAGGACAGGTTGCGGCAAGAGCCAGACGACGAGGAGAGTATCCAAGATTTTAAGGGAAGCGGGAAAAAAGGTTGTCGCCGTAAGACATCCCATGCCTTATGGAGACCTTGTCCAACAGCAGGTTCAGAGATTCGCCGTCAAAGACGACCTGAAAAAATATGACTGCACTATAGAGGAAATGGAAGAATACGAACCTCATATCGAAAACGGAGTCACAGTATTTGCCGGAGTCGATTACGAAAAAATACTGAGGGAAGCAGAGAAAGAGGCCGATGTCATACTATGGGACGGAGGGAACAACGATCTGCCGTTTTTCAAGCCGGACATTCACATAACCGTGGTTGACCCTCTCAGACCGGGGCATGAAATAGGTTATCATCCGGGTGAGACGAATCTCAGAATGGCTGATGTTGTTGTGATTAACAAAATCGGCGACGCCGCCCCCGAGAAAGTTGAAGAAGTCAGAAAAAACATAGAGGCCTTCAACCCAACAGCGGTTGTCGTTGACGCGGCATCACCCATAACCGTCGAAGGGCACGAAAAGATAAAAGGAAAAAGAGCTCTTGTAATAGAAGACGGGCCGACTCTTACCCACGGATCAATGACTTACGGAGCAGGCGTGGTAGCGGCAAAGAAATACGGCGCCAAAGAAATCGTCGATCCCAGAAAATGGGCTGTCGATTCGATTAAGGAAACTTTTGAAAAATATCCGGGAACCGGAAAGATACTTCCGGCGATGGGATACGGAGAAAAACAGATAGCTGACCTCGAAAAGACCATCAATTCAATGGACGTGGATATAGTTGTCATTGCGACCCCTATAGACCTTTCAAGAATTTGCAAAATCAAGCATCCCTGGGTCCGAGTCGCTTATGACCTTCAGGAAATTGGAAAGCCGGATCTTTCCGATGTTCTCAAGAACATACAAAAGGCGAAAAAATGAAACCTGTCGCCATCATAGCTCTCGGCGGCAACGCCCTCATCAGAGAAGGGCAGAAAGGGACGATATACGAACAGTTCGCGAACACACGAAAGAGCCTTTCCGGAGTCATTAAGCTTATTGAAGACGGATACAATGTGGTCGTGACTCACGGGAACGGGCCGCAGGCTGGACACGAACTGCTCAGAAACGAAAGGTGTTCAGATGAAATACCTCCTCAGCCTCTCGGTGTCATAGACGCATCGACGCAGGGATGGATAGGCTACATGATAGCTCAATCTCTTTACAACAGGCTTCTGAAAGAGAATATTAAAAAGGACGTAATACCGATAGTCACACAGATAGTCGTTTCACCCGACGACCCTTCAATAAAAAATCCGACAAAACCGATAGGACTGTTCTACGAAAAAAAAGTTGTCCCCATTCTCGAAAAGAGAGGATGGACTGTCCGGGAGGACGCGGGAAGAGGATTCAGAAGAGTAGTCCCGTCGCCGAAGCCGATATCCGTCATAGAGAAAAATGCCATTTTGTCGATTCTTGAAAAAGGCGGAATCGTGATAGCGGCCGGTGGAGGGGGAATCCCTGTTTATACCCTTGAAGACGGATCCCTGGAAGGGCTGGACGCAGTCATAGACAAGGACAGGGCTTCAGCTGTTCTCGGAGCCGAAATCAACGCGGAACTTCTCGTAATCCTGACCGGCGTCGAAAAAGTGGCTTTGAATTTCAAAAAAGAAAACCAATCTTTTATTGACAGAATGAACGTGAAAGAGGCGGAGAAATACCTTGAGGAGGGGCATTTCCCGGCAGGAAGCATGGGTCCTAAAATTGAAGCGGCGATTGATTTTCTGAAAAAAGGCGGAAAAAAGGTAATTATCACTGAACTGGAAAAAGCCCGGGAGGCTTTTTCGGGAAAAACAGGGACCATAATAGAGAAATGAAAGATATGTCTCGCAATCAGCCGGAAGGCGTCCTCAGAGTGAAAATAGATTTTGCTGACGGGATGCCTATAGAAAAAAAAGGAAACTTGCCAGTAGAGGAATTTCACATTAAAGGGCTGAAAAAAGGCGAGTTCCATGTAAAGCTTTCTCCCGGAAGGAAAAGCGCTGAAATTCTTCTTAAAATTTCTTTCGAAAGAGAGCTGACGTGTTCGAGGTGCCTTGAAGGTTTTATTAAAAGATCGGAGTTGACTGAAGGGGCTGAAGCTGTTATCTCTGATAAAGAAAGTTTTGAGGAAGATGAAGGCATTGTGGCAGTCAAAGATAAAATAGCTGATCTGACGGATATTATAAGGGACATGATAATTATAGACGAAGGCATGAAACCCCTTTGCAGAGACGACTGCAAGGGGCTTTGCCCGAAATGCGGAGAAAACCTTAACATAAACGAATGCGGCTGCGCTGATTAGATTACAGGAGGATAAAGATGGCACTTCCTAAAAAAAGATCTTCCTCGACAAGAGGAAAAAAGAGGAGAACTCATTGGAAGGCGGAGATTCCGTCTTTGACAAAATGCTTGAAATGCGGTAGCTTAAATCTCCCGCACAGCGTTTGCAGGAACTGCGGATTTTACAAAGGAAAAGAAGTAATAAAGGTAAAAGAGGAAAAATAGGAATATGAAAATAGCCATAGACGCGGTGGGAGGCGACGAAGGTTCGTCTCCTGTCGTCGAGGGAGTCAGGCTTTTTCTCGATTCGTCCGCGGACGACGAAGTTGTTCTTGTCGGCAGAAAAAAAATTATTGACGAAAATCCCTGGATTCTGAAAGAGAAGAGAGCGGAATTCGTGGAAGCCGAAGAAGAAGTCGATATGCACACGAGCCCTTCAGACGCCCTTAAAACGAAGACGAATTCTTCTATCAGCATAGGATTGAAACTGCATAAAGGGGGCAAAGCTGACGCGTTTTATTCCGTGGGAAACACGGGCGTAGTGATGGCTTTTGCCCTTGTCAATCTCGGAAGGATAAAAAATATTTTAAGGCCTGCTGTCGCCTGTCTTTTTCCCACTACCGAGAACCCTGTGCTGGTAATTGACAGCGGAGCGAATGTAGACTGCAAACCATCTGTTTTAAGTCAATTCGGACAAATGGGGTCTATATATTATTCAAAACTTTTTGATCTCGAAAAGCCGAGAGTCGCTCTTTTGTCTATAGGAGAAGAACCGACGAAAGGCAATGAGCAGACCCTGCAAGCATACAAGCTGATGGAAAAAACCGAATTAAATTTTATTGGCAATCTGGAAGGAGGAGACATTTTCAAAGGCAAAACCGAAGTTATCGTCATGGACGGTTTTGTTGGAAACATTGTCCTCAAGTTTGCCGAAAGTATAATCGGTTTTTTGACTTCATTTTTTGGCAAGTCTGTCCAGATCCCTTCGGATATGGCAAAAAAGCTCACATCAGATGAATACGGCGCAGCTCCGCTGATAGGCGTAAACGGCATAGTTTTCATAGGTCACGGCAAAGCATCCCCCAGAGGAGTGAAAAACGGGCTTCTCACGATTAAGAAAACTTTCTCCCAAAACATCAACGGCTTTCTTATTGAGAATTTTTCGAGGCAGCAAAAATGAAAAAAACCGCTCTTTTATTCGTCGGACAGGGAGCCCAGTCGGTAGGTATGGGAAAAGATATTTATGCGGATTTTGGGGAGGCAAAAAAGCTCTTCGATAATTCAGCGAAAGTTTTAGATTTCGATCTCTCAAAAATAATGTTCGACGGACCTCAGGAGTTACTTACAGAATCAAAAAATGCCCAACCTGCGCTTTTTCTTCACGCTTATTGCCTCTATACCCTTGTAAGAGAAAGGCTTGAAGAATCTCTATTTCTCGCAGGACACAGCCTCGGAGAATACACGGCTTTTGCCGCGTCCGGAGCCTTGGCTTTTGAAGAGGCTCTCCGCCTTGTCAGAATACGCGGTGAGCTTATGAGCGAAGCGGGAAAGAAAACCTCCGGAAAAATGGCTGCAATAGTCGGCATGGAAGCAGAAGATGTCGAGTCCGCGTGTTCTGAAGTTAAAGGTGTTGTTGTGCCGGCAAATTACAACAGTTCTTCCCAGACAGTAGTGAGCGGAGAGGCAAAAGCGGTTGAAAGAGCTGTCGATATTTGCAGAGGAAAAGGCGCGAAAAACTGCGTTTTCCTCGAAGTTTCCGCGGCTTTTCATTCTCCTCTCATGGAGGAAGCGGCGCGCGAGTTTTCGGTGGTTATCGACAGTCTCGATATTGAGCGCGCAAAAATACCGGTCGTGGCAAATGTATCGGCAATGCCGGTATCTTCCCCGGACGATATCAAAAAATCCATGAAAGAACAGATGACGGGTCCTGTCAGATGGATGCAGACAGTAAAGTTCCTCAAAGAGAGCGGCGTCGAGAGGACGATCGAGTTCTCCACGAAACCCGTTTTATCTTCGCTTGTCAGGAAAACTGAAAAAGACATTGAAACTCTCTGCGTTTCGGGATCACAGAGCGTAAGGGATTTTCTCAGAGATATTGAAAGCGGGGGTTGACATGGAAGAAAAAAAACTAACTGCAGTAGTCACCGGCGGAGCGAGAGGAATAGGAAAAGAGATAACAAAAAAACTGTGCGAAAAGGGATTCATAGTATATATTTGGGACGTTTTGCCGGAGGAAGGTCTAAAAACAGCTGAAGAGATAGAAAAAACAGGGGCTCAATGTTATTTTTTAAAAGTTGACATCACAGATGAAAAATCCTGCGAAGAAGCAATAAAGAATTTAGCTGGAAAAGGATATAGCGTTTCTGTCCTCGTAAACAATGCGGGAATAACGAGAGATAATCTTGTAATGAAGATGTCCGTGGAGGACTTTAGAAAGGTTTTGGAAGTAAACCTAGTGGGGGCTTTTGTCTGCACAAAATCCGTGATAAGACAGATGATAAGGAATAAATACGGAAAAATAGTCAACATATCTTCGGTCATAGGGCTTTTCGGCAATTCTGGGCAGGCAAATTACGCTTCTTCGAAAGCCGGTTTAATAGGACTGACAAAATCGACAGCAAAGGAGGTCGCTTCAAAAGGAATTACAGTAAATGCAATCTGTCCGGGTTTCATAGAATCGGACATGACTATGAAGCTTCCCGAAGAAATTAAAAATGCTTACTTGAACAATATACCGGCGAAAAGATTCGGTTCGCCGGCGGATGTCGCCGATCTCGTCTGTTTTCTCGTCAGCGATGAATCATCTTACATCACGGGGGAAGTAATCAGGCTGGACGGCGGACTGGCAATGTAGAAAACATTATTTAAGGAGGTTATTATGGCGCCTGACAGATCGAGCTTGGAAAAAGAGGTAAAAAAGATAATAGTAGAAAGACTCGGCGTTGACGACGTTCAGGTAACAATGGACTCTAAATACGTGAAGGATCTCGGTGCGGATTCTCTGGATCTTGTTGAGCTGATTATGGCATTTGAAGAAAAATTCGACATAGACATACCTGACGAAGATGCTGAAAAACTCGAAACGGTAGGTGATTCCGTTGACTACCTCGAAAAAGCTCTTGCGGAAAAAGGAGACAACCCCGGAAAAGACAGAGAAGAAGAAGAATAGATTAAAAAAAGGCAGTTCAGATGAAACGAGTTGTAATTACAGGCCTTGGGACTGTGAATCCGGTAGCCAATGACATGAAAATGACGTGGCAGAAACTGCTGGAAGGAAAATCAGGAGTCTCGACTATCAAAAAATTCGAAACCGACTCCCTTTCTGTAAAAATAGCCGGAGAAGTCAAAGACTTTGATCCTTCGTCGATTCTCGATAGAAAAGACATGCGTAGGATGGATCCCTACATTCAGCTGGCGATATACGCCGCAGCTGAAGCGATAGCCGATTCCGGAATTGACCTTGAAAAAATGGACAAATTCAGAACCGGAGCGATTATATCCTCGGGAATAGGCGGAAATCTCACATGGGAGGAACAGCACAAAGCTCTTCTCAACAAAGGGCCCGACAAAGTTTCGCCGTTTTTTATTCCGATGATGATTATCAATATGGCTTCGGGGATAGTGGCGATAAGGTTCGGCTTGAAAGGCCCGAATTATTCGGTTTCGAGCGCTTGCGCTTCATCGGGACATGCTATTGTATCGGCTCTCAGGATTATTCAGAGAGGAGAAGCCGATGTAATGATCACGGGGGGATCCGAATCCTCCATCACTCCTCTTTCTGTGGCCGGATTTTCCGTGATGAAAGCGCTTTCCACGAGAAATGACGACCCGGAAACAGCGAGCAGGCCTTTTGACATGGAGAGAGACGGTTTTGTCATGTCAGAGGGGGCTGCTCTTCTCGTCCTCGAGGAATACGAAAGAGCGCTCGAAAGAGGCGCTAATATCTACTGCGAAATCGTAGGTGCGGGACAGACTGACGACGCTTTTCACATCACAGCGCCTGATGAAACAGCGGAAGGCCCGGCAATGTCGATGAAAAACGCCATAAAAGATGCCGGAGTCAGCGCCGATGAAATTGATCACGTCAACGCGCACGGAACGAGCACTCCTTATAACGACAAAATCGAGACAAAAGCCATTAAAATTGCTTTAGGTAACAGAGCGGAAAAAATACCTGTGGTCTCGACGAAATCAATGACTGGACACATGCTTGGAGCCGGTTCGGCAGTCGAAGCCGCTGTGGTATCTTTGTCTCTGAAAAATCAAATCGTTCACCCGACGATAAACCTTAAAAATCCTGACCCTGAGTGCGATCTTGATTATGTCACGGAAGGAAAAAGAAACACCCAAATGAAATACGCCCTTTCGAATTCATTCGGTTTCGGAGGGCACAACGTCTCCATTCTATTTAAGAAATACGAAGGCAGTTAAAGAAAACCTGTCTAAGTAAAAAGAGAAAACGAGACATTTTTATTGGCCTGCTTTTTCTTTGGGCACCGCAATCTAAAAATAAGGGGGAGGTTTGAAAATAGTTGTCTGCGTTAAGCAGGTTCCGGATATTTCCCAGTCGAAAGTGGATCCTGAGACTTATACAATTGTCAGGACCGGCGTCGATGCCGTCGTCAACCCTTTCGATCTTTACGCCGTTGAAGCGGCTCTGCAGATAAAAGACAAAACAGGCGCTATTGTGACAGCCATTTCAATGGGTCCTCCTCAGGCCGAAGACGCCCTCAGAGAGGTTATCTCAATGGGAGTGGACAACGCTGTTCTGCTGAGTTCTAAAGATTTTGCCGGATCCGACACGCTGGCGACTTCCTATTCACTCGCAAAAGGAATAAAGCAGATAGGAGAAGCAGACGTCATCGTGACGGGTAGACAGGCAATAGACGGCGACACGGCGCAGGTCGGCCCGGGAATAGCCGAGCACCTGAATTATCCAGTTATAACGGACGTGAACGGTTTTTTGGAAATAGGAGACAGTTTTCTCAAAACAAGGGCGATGACGGAAGAAGGATACGTGGATTTGTCTGTCGGTTTTCCCGTTGTCATTTCAGTCGGCAAGGGAATAGGGGAACCGAGAATGCCCTCTCTGAGAAATAAAACAAGATCCAGAAAAGAAATAATTCCTGTATGGTCACCGGAGGATATAGACGCGGACAAGAGTTTACTCGGCTTAAAAGGAAGTCCGACTCAGGTGGTCAAGATATTTACCCCGGAAATCGGCGGTCAGGTCCTCTTTTTGAATGGAGAACCCCTTGCTCAGGCAGAGAGAATAGTTGGAATTTTATCTGAACGGCATCTAATCTAACGGAGAGACAATGAGTTTGAAAATAATCCAAAAAAGATGCGTCTCATGTTCGCTTTGCGAGCAGGTCTGCCCTGTCAAAGCTGTTTCCATGACAGAGGACGGCCTGCCTCTGATAGATTCAGCCCTTTGCAATCTGTGCGGAATCTGTATTGAAAAATGCCCAACCGGAGCAATAGTCAGAGTCCACGGAACACTGTCGAGCCAGGAGGACTTCGACGAATACAAAGGTGTAATGGTAATAGCGGAAGAAGAAGAAGGAAAAATTGCTCAGGTTTCCTACGAACTTGTCAGCAAAGGAAGCGAACTGGCGTCTGTGTTAAAGGTTCCTGTGACGGCAGTAGTTTTCGATTCGGCTCAAGAAGAAGACCTGAAAAACCTCAGCGTATACGGAGCGGACAGAGTCATCGTGATAAAAGGTGAAATTCTGGGGAAGCCCCTGATAGGTCCTAGATCGAGGGCTCTTTATGAACTCATACGGAAAGAAAAACCCGAGATTGTCCTGACCGGATCAACTTCTCAGGGCAGACCGCTTTTGTCGAGAGTAGCCGTCCGGCTCAAAACCGGACTCACGGCTGACTGCACGCATCTTGAAATAGAAATGCCGGACAGGCATCTTCTGCAGACGAGGCCTGCGTGGGGCGGTTCAATTATGGCGACTATTATGACCCCTAACACAAGACCTCAGATGGCGACTGTCAGACCCAGAGTTATGAGAAAGAAAACACCTGATTACACAAAACGATCTGAAATTTCCTCGTTTATAACATCTCCCGAGATATTGACGGATCCGGTTCAGTTTCTCGGAGTCATAAGGGAGGAGACATCCAGAGTCCGGCTCGACAATGCCGACATCATAGTCTCCGGGGGAAGAGGAATAAAATCTCCGGAAAACTTCTCCATGATTGAGAAACTTGCTCTGCTGCTCAACGGAGCAGTGGGCTCTTCCAGACCGCCTGTCGACGACGGATGGATATCGCACTCTCATCAAGTCGGACAGACGGGCAGAACCGTCGCGCCGAAGCTTTATGTCGCGATCGGAATATCCGGCGCGATTCAGCATCTCGTTGGAATGCAGTCGTCTGACTGTATAGTGGCGATTAACAAAGACAAGGACGCGCCTATAATGAACGTCGCTGATTACGCAATAATCGGAGATCTTTTTGAAATAGTCCCGGAACTAATAAAAACGCTCGAAAAAAAGAAGACGGGATAATCCTCAGTTCATAAGGTCCACAATTTGTTTCACGAGAAGCATGGCGCCTTCGCTCGTGAGATGACATCCGTCGTCCGTTCTCAGATTTGAAAAGCTGTAGCTGTATTCATCGAGAATATCGTATGAAGATATAAAGATAACCCTTGCTCTCAGTGAAGCTTCTTCTTCGTATATAGAGTTGAGAATTCGTGTTCCCGAGTCGAATTCCGAACCGGCCATTCTCGGCAGTCCTATCCAGTAAACTTTTTCGGCTTTTTCGAGCAGTCCGTCCATCATTGAAGCGACCCTTGAATGATATTCTTCGAACCATTCATCGCAATGGTAGGTTATCCAGCCTGAACCGTATCTGTGAAGAGCCTGGTTGTCGTTGGCGCCGAGAAAAACGAAAGCGTAATCGAAATCGTGCATGGATTTCAGTTCGGACAGCCTTCTGTCCCAGTCGTAGAAGTCGGGTCTGGAGAGCCCGCTCGACACGTGATAGTCCAGAATAACGGATGCCGCTCCCGCGGCTTTGAGGTCGTTAGACAAAAAATAACCCACCGCTCCTCCTATCATCGAATCGCCTATAAGAAGATAAGAGCTGTCTTTTATCCGCGATTTGGAAAAAGAAAGAGCGTCCTGCCATGTCAAGTCGGGCTGAAGAAACCGTGCGGATGAAAAAATAAAGAAAGCGAGAAAAAGGGAAGTCATATTTCTTCTATAATTTTCATAGTCAAGTCGAATTTGTCGGGAATCATTGAAACGCAGATAAAGCTGTTTTCAGAGCAGTCACTCCAATTGACTGATTGAAGATTTATATCGTTTGAAGCGAGGAGCTGTAAAATGTAATTTAAGTCTGTCGGGGATTTTTTGTCAATCCTCAGGACTATAACAGGTGCGGTCATAGGAAAAACATTCATGCTTTTGAAAATAGAATTTACATGATCCGTCTCTTTTTCTATGACAATCCTCAAGAGTCCGCCGTCAACAGATCCGCTTCCGGAAAGAGCTATAATCTGAATATTTTCCGATTTAAGCCTGCTCACTATCTTTTCCATCGCTCCGGATTTGTGTTCGAGGAAAATAGTGTATTGTAATGCCGTCTTTGAATTCATTTTGCATCCTTTGAAATCTGTAATTCTATTTCCTGCGCTTCGAGTTGTCAACAGACGAGTAGCTCTATATGGTTTGAAATAGCTTTTTTTTTGTATATAATAACAAAATGGGCGAGAAAAAACCATTCTGTGAAGAAGTTTTAAGGGCACTGGGTGAAATTGAATCTTTGCTGTCCCTGAACGAAGATGCCGGGCTCGTTTTTGAAAAAAAAGAAATATTGCTCGAACAAATCCGCTGCCTCAGCCGTAGAGCTTCCGACAAGCTAAAAGTAAATCCTCTAAGGACTTTATCGGCAATAAAACAAATGAACGCACTGGTCATCCTCGATTATTCGCTTGATGAACTTTGCCGTAAAATAGTCGAAATCCTTGTCAACGAAATGGGTTTCTGCAACGCTTCGATGCTATTGTTCAATCATGAAAAGGAGATACTCGAACTGTCAGCGGCTTTCGGAGGGAAAGACTTTGAAAAACCGCCGGATTTCGCTTATAACAGAAGCCTTTCGTTCAAACCCGGAAGCCGTGCGGCGGGCAGGGCTTTTCTCGAAGGACACACTATAATAATCGAAGATGTCGGCAATGACGAAGAAGCGGATTGGATTCAGACCTCCATAAAAATAGAAACACTCGTCTCTTTCCCCGTGATAGTTGAATCCGAGAAAATAGGCGTCATAAATGCTTCATATGAAAGCAAAAAAGAAATAAACGAGCAGAATCGCTTTGAATTGGAAGTAATAAAAGGAGTCATCGGTTACATACTTCTCGCCTACACAAAAGACCGCAGCCTGAAACAGTCCAGCACGGAACTGATAGATAAAATCCGCATACAGGGGACATACTATTCCCAGATACTTGAAAGTCTGCCCGTAGCAGTTTGCGAGTTGTATTTCGACAGCAATGAATTTTACATATCTGGAGCTAATCCGGCTTTTTACAGAATAAGCGGAACAGATAAATCCGCCGCGAATCCAAAACTTTCAATCTACTTTCAGGAAAAGGAAGCTTATCTGAAAGCGGTTAACGAACTTATAATGAAGAAAAAGTATGTCTTTACCGGAGCCATGCTGAGAAAATTCGACGGTTCTGAACTCATAGGAGACATCTTTCTTGAACAATCATCCCTCGAGGAAAAAAACCTTTACAGTATAGTGATTATAGACAAGACGGACGAATACAGATTGGAACAGAGACTTATACAGTCAGATAAAATAAGTTCTCTCGGAAGGCTTGC
>JAFGIG010000071.1 GCA_016929715.1 Caldifarciminota bacterium | reverse complement strand
CTTTCACAGAGAGACTTATAAAAAAAGTCAGTTGATGGAGATGGTTGAAAGAGCAGGTTTTATAGACTATAAGTATTTCGACATAATCGACGGCGACAGCGATCCTTTCGATGAAGAAAGAATGAAGTATTTTGCAAATGCCATTGAAAAATACCTGCAAAAAGCGGAAGCTCTTCAAAACATCTCCTTTTTGGAGAAAAAGGCAAAAGAATTACGTGATCGAATAGATAGAGTTGGGATCAGATGGGCGCCGGTTATGCTCGCTGTCTGCAGAAAAAAGCCTTGATTCAGTCCTGAAGGAGAAAAAATGAAAAAGATCGGAATTATCATATGCGCCAGGTATATCAATTGCGGAGGAGGTAAATGCCTCAGAGCAATGAGGGAAAGAGTCGGCGGTTTTGCCATTTATCCAAAAGATGAAGAACTTGAACTTGTCGGGTTTGCAAATTGCGGAGGATGTCCCGGGGGAAACGTCGAATATGTTCCTGAAGAGATGATAAAAAACGGAGTCGAAGTCATTCACTTGGCAACAGGTTTTGTTGTGGGCTACCCTCCCTGTCCGAGGATGAATTTTTTCAAGGAATTCATTGAAACCAAGTTCAATATCCCTGTTGTTATAGGCACGCATCCTATTCCTTTAAAATATTTTGAAACACACAAAAAGCTTTCTTTTTGGAAAAACATGAATATGGAGAAGACCATAAAACATTTATTGGATGAAGACGAAAATATTATGTTTGATTACAACTGATTGGGATTTGTTGGTTGAAAAGATACATTCCATTTTTGATTTCACTCGGGCTTTTTCTAATCGTTACGGGCGTTATACTCTTTATATCCTTGAAGAACAACGAAGGACATTTGATATATGCGCTCGATGATCCTTATATTCACATGGCAATGGCAAAAAATTTCTCAAGATATGGCATTTGGGGAGTAGATAAAACTTCTTTTTCCTCTTCATCCTCTTCTCCTCTGTGGACTTTATTGATATCTTGCGGATTTTTTGTCTTTGGCGTCAACGAAATTTTGCCGTTTATTATGAACATTATTTTCTCGATAGTTCTTCTTTTTACAGTCAATTATCAATTAAGAAAGTCAGGCTTGACAAATATATATATTTCGATTGTATGCATTTGTATTGTTGTGATGACTCCGCTTTATTCTCTTGCTTTCGCTGGACTTGAACACGTTTTGCATATTTTACTAATAACTCTCTTTTTTTTCTTTGTTAAAGATGTAATCTTAGAAAAAAAGAATATTGCTTGGACGATTATATTGGCAATGTTTGCAATTGGAGCGAGGTATGAAAGTCTGTTTGCCGTTTTCTTTTTAATGCTTATATTATTTCTGAAAAAAAGATATGCAGCCGCAGTTCTCTTGCTGATGTTTTCAGTTTTACCTGTAGTTTCTTACGGCTTTGTATCAATTGCCAACGGATGGAGTTTTTTCCCCAACCCTCTGCTCTTAAAAGGAAATTTTTCTGGATTGTCTTTCAAAGAATTTTCGAAACTATTCAACAGGTTTGTTGAACAGGTATTCATAACCCCTCATCTTGCAGTTTTAGTTATTTCAGCTCTAATATTGTATTTATTTTCAAAAAAGCTAAAAGCGAGTAAAAATGCAATAATTTTACCTTTTTTCATAGGAACTACATTATTTCACTTAATATTTGCAAGAGTCGGCTGGTTCTTCAGATACGAAGCCTATTTAATAGTTATCGGATTATTGGTTGTTTCGGTGATTGCCTATGAAATGTTTCCTGAAAGTGAAAAATGGTGGAATAATTTGTCATGGGCAAAAAAAATTTTTTTCATTTTCTCGATTTTGCTGTTTTATGCTCCTCTCGTTTCAAGAGTTTATTTAGGCTTTGCTACAACGCAAAAGGCGACTAAAAACATCTATGAACAACAGTATCAGATGGGTCTTTTTATTCAAAAATTTTATACAGGTGAATCTGTAATGCTCAACGACATAGGCGCGGTATGTTTTCTCGCCGATATAAAATGCGTCGATGTTTGGGGCATAGCTAATCACGATGTGATGAGACTTAAAAGAAGTGAATCTTATTATCCGCACGACTTTGAAATGATAGCCGTTGAAAAAGGTTGTAAATTAGGAATAATATATGAAGATTGGCTGAGGTTTTACGGGGAGTTACCCAGTAAATGGATTAAAGTAGGTGTTTGGAAGATAAAAGACAATGTAGTCGCCGCAAGAGATGAAGTTACTTTTTTTGCCTTTGACTCTCTTGAAGCTTATAAACTCAGAGAAAATCTCTCTGTTTTTAGAAATAAACTTCCAAAAGACGTCGAGCAGGTGCTATATTGAATTTCAGATATTGAAAGGGTTTATTGGAAGGAATGATTTTGGAAAATGTAATAGAATCAAAAAATCTGAAAAAGACATACGGAGATTTCACTGCCGTTGACTGTATTTCATTTTCCGTCTTCAGAGGAGAGATATTCGGTTTTTTAGGACCCAACGGAGCCGGCAAGACTACTACAATTAATATGCTGACAGGAATGGCGAGAATATCAGGCGGACAAATATTTTATTTCGGCGAAAATATGCCGATTAAGAAAGCGCAGGCGCTGATAGGCGTCGTTCCCGATGAGAGCAATTTATACGAGGAGATGAACGGGTTTGAGAATCTCTGTTTTTGCGGGGCCCTCTATGGTATGGCAAAAAAAGACAGGGAAAAAAGAGCCGGACTTCTTTTAGACCTTCTGGGGCTCAAGGAAGCGGCAGGAAAAAAATACAAGGCGTATTCAAAGGGAATGAAGAGGAAGCTGACAATCGCCGCCGCTTTGGTTCATTCACCCAAAATCCTTTACCTGGACGAACCGACTACGGGAATTGACGTAGCAAGCGTGCGTCAAATCAGAAATATGATCAAATTTCTCAACCAGGAAGGAACGACGATTTTTCTGACGACTCATTACATAGAAGAAGCCGAAAGGCTTTGTGACAGGATAGCTTTTATAGTGGAAGGCAGGATAATCAGAATTGGGACAGTGGAGGAGTTAATCGAAGGCACAAAAGAGACTAATTCAGTCGAAATATTTTTTGACAAAAGGAAAAACGACAGCATAGTGATACTGCAAAAGCTCGAAGCCGCTTTTCCCTCGGTCCAATGTCTTTTGGAAAATGATAATAGCGTTAAGATTTCAAGCCCCGAAAAAATTGATATAGCTCCTTTTGTAGGTTTTTTATCTTCGGAGGGGCTCTGGATTTCTGAAGCAAAACTGCTCAAACCCAGCCTTGAAGAAGCTTTTGTCAAGATAACAGGAATAGAAATAGAAAAAATGAAAAAGGAAAAAGAAAAAAAGTGAAAAAGGCGATAGCTTTTTGGAACATACTGTTGAAAGACATGAGAAATTACTATCTAAAACCTCCGAACATCAGCTGGGGAATAATTTTTCCCTTTGCCTGGATGCTGATGCTTTTCATCAGGACAAAAACAGCTTTCAACATAGATGAGGTGTTTCCAGGCATAGTAGCGATGTCTGTTCTATTTGGAACGACATCTATGCTTTCTGTGACAATAACATTTGAAAGAAAAGCCCGGTCTTTTGAAAGGCTGCTTCTGGCGCCAATAAGCACGGAACTTTTAATATTTGCCAAGATAAGCGGTGCAATCTTATTCGGAATCATAAACAGCACTGTTCCGATTATTGCCTCTGTTTTGCTTTTTAAGGCAAATGTTTATAATCCGGTCCTGCTGGCTACAGGGGTCATCTTTTTGTCGGTGGTATCCACTTTGCTCGGTCTTTTTATCTCTGTTGCGGCAAAGGAAGTCTTTGAGGCTCAGACATATTCAAATTTTTTCAGGTTTCCTATGATTTTTCTATGCGGACTATTTGTGCCTGTCAGCGCGTTGCCTTTTTTTCTTAGACCCTTATCTTACATTTTACCGGTGACATACGGAGTAGATATCATAAAGGAGGCAATCATTGGAACAAGCATTTTTCATCCATTGCTCAATATAGCCGTTCTTACGGCGTTTTGTTTGTTTCTTTTCAATTTCAGTATTTTCAATATAAAAAGAAAATGGATTAAATAGATTTTGCATAAGAAATAAAAAATGTTTAAGTATCTGTTCGGACCTGTTCCATCAAGGCGTTTGAAAATGTCTCTTGGAATTGATCTTATTCCGAGAAAATATTGTTCTCTTGACTGTGTTTATTGTGAAGTCGGTAAAACGACATGCCTGACGACTTCAAGAAGAGAATATTATTCCCAGAAAGATATAAAAGATGAAATTAAAGCATATTTCAAAGAAAACCCTGACCCCGATTATGTCACTTTTTCCGGCCAAGGCGAACCGACCCTCAATACTTGCATAGGGGATATAATAGATCACGTAAAAGAAATAAGACCACAAATACCCATAGCCGTTCTGACTAACGGCACGCTTCTTACGGATAAACAGACAAGAAAAGCAATATTGAACGCCGATGTAGTTCTTCCTTCTTTAGATGCCGCAACGGAAGATTGTTTTCAGAAGATAAACCGTCCTGCTAAAGGATTGAGCGCAAAAGACAATATACGGGGTCTATGCCGGTTCAGAAGCGAATACGGAGGTCAGATTTGGCTCGAGGTTTTTATACTGCCTTTTTACAACGACAGTGAAAAAGAACTCGAAGCACTGAAAAAAGCGGTCGAAAAGATAAAACCTGACAAAGTTCAACTTAACACTCTTGACAGGCCAGGAGTGCTTCCCTATCTTCAAAAAGCTCCCCTTTCACTTCTCGAGAAGATAAAGAGAGAATGGAGAGAAAATAAAGTCGAAATAATATCTGCTGTCCCGATCACTGTAAATAACATTTCCCGAAAAAAAGATGTTGAAGCAGTTATTTTGGAAACCTTGTCGAGAAGGCCATGCACAGCGGAAGACCTTTCGAGAATGACAGGTTTTCATATCAATGAGATAAACAAAATTTTATCTGAGCTTAGGGAAGAAAAAAAAATCAAAGTTTCTTTTCTCGAAAGAGGAAATTTTTACTCAATTAATGACAAGTAAGAAAAAATACAGGACGGACTATCTCTTTCACGATAGTGTTTATGGAAAAATAAAATCTGAAAGAGGTTTTTCCTGGGGCGGCAAAACAGAATTTTTAAAGTCTATATCTATATTAAAACAATATATCGCCGATCTCCCCGCAAATGCAAAAATTCTTGAAATAGGATGCGGAAACGGAGTAGTCCTTCTGTGGCTTGCAAAAAATAATTTCAGAACGTGGGGTGTTGATATTTCACCGACAGCCATTTCATGGGCTAAAGAATTATCTCGAAATGAAAAAAGTAATTGTGTCTTCACGCTAGGCTGTGTCACGGAACTTGAAAAATATTACGAAAAAGAGTTTTTCGATTTTGTAATTGACGGTTATTGCCTGCACTGCGTCATAGGAGAGGACAGAAAAAAACTTCTATGCGGAGTCAACAAAGTGCTGAAAAAAAGAGGAAAGTTTTTTGTTCAGACAATGTGCAACGACCCGGTTGAGCAAAATTGCCTCGTAAATTTCGATATAGAAAGCCGGTGCATTGTCAGAAACGGTATAGCGGGAAGGTATTTTGGAAAAGTTGAAGACATTAAAAAGGAGCTTTTCACGTCGGGTTTCACTCTTTTAAGCGACAACATCGAAAAAGTCGATCAAGACACTCTTTTTGCTCTATGTATTAAGAAAGAGGCAGAAAACGGGGACGGAGCCTGAATATTTTTGTATAAAATGGTTTGATGTGGTTTATGCGCTTTTCAACACGGTGTTGAAAAGATGTTCAAAATTTTGTGGAAAAGGTAAAGCGGTTTTTAAACGCCTTTTTTCCGATGCTTACAAAAGAATATTGATTTTTTATAAGAAAAAAACTTCAACACGATGTGGATAACACAGATGCATTATGTGTTTGAAAAAATTAAAAGCCAATGAAATGTTTTGCTTTTTAAGAGACAGTCAATTATTTGGTGACGTGCTTTTATCTGGTCTGTATAATTTCTGCTATAGCATGCCAGGGAGAAATGTCTGAGCGAAGAAAAGAATCTGATTTTTGACAAAATCGTTGAATTTTTGAAAGAAAAGACCAAAACCTGGAGCAACGCGTATTTTTCTCCATTTATACCGCAGGAGACCGAAAAAAACGCCCGTATTTCATTCCCGATCCCAGCGGATGAAAATATTTCCGTATTGATAGATGAAACCTTTTTGAAACAGAATTCCGGCAAAAGCGGGTATGTCTTCACTGACAAAAAAATGTATATTAAAACACCTTTCAGAGAGACTCATTCGGTGATATACACAGATCTTCCGGAAACGCCTTTTTCTTTTTTCAGGGAGAAAATTTATGTGAATGAATCTTATACGGTAAAAGATATGGTTTCTTTGTGCCAGAAAATCAAGATAATAGCCATGCACGGAGACCCCGAGCACATAAAACCTCCTGCTGATCCCGCAAAGAGCCCTCATCCTGTCAAGGACTGGTTTGTGTTTGCTCTGACTTTCATATTTTTTATTGTCATAGTCCCCTGGCTTTCGTTTTGTCTAATCGGCCCCATGACTCCTTATCCGACGCTTGTCAAATACATGGGTCTTGTCAGTTTATTGTCGTGGTTTATCTGGTTTCATTCACACAGGGTCAATGTAAATAAAAGGGACAGAAATTCTTTTTACGCATTTATTAAAAGAATTACCACGGGTGTGTTTTTTTCCGCTGGTTTCGTTGGGGCGGTAGTTCTTGACAAAATCAGGTCAATGCCGGATTTTTCGATTGTTGCGTTGATGCCGACTCTTTCGGTTTCGTTTCTTTTATCAGCCGTTTGCATTTTAGTTCTATTTTGGATGCAGAAGATTTTTCACAGGATAAGTATCAATGCAAAAATTAAAAGAATCACCGAAAAATACATTGAAAACAAGAAAAAACAAGGGATAGAGGGTTTATTAGGGCTTCTCGATGCCGGCGTCTGCGATCTTGACGACGATCAAGACATAAGAAAGGTTTGCCACAAAATTGCTAATTTAACGATCAATCCCCTCAAGGACATATCGGGTTTACTTGAGAACATTGATTTAATGAACTTTTTCGAGCACGCGAGGGACAGAGGGTATGATTTTACTCGCTGGGGAAAACCTGAGGTAATAATTAATGAGTTGAAAGGAACAAGTCATGGCCACGGATAAAGATTTCATCGAGTTTATAGCCGACCAAATGTCAGATGCGGGAAAGATAACATACAGGAAAATGTTCGGTGAATACGCTGTTTACTGCGATGGAAAAGTTGTCGCTCTGGTCTGCGACAACAAGCTCTTTGTTAAACCGACTGAAAACGGCAAGAAATTTATAGGCGATGTCATAGAGGCGCCGCCTTATCCAGGTGCGAAAATGAATTTTCTCATAGAAGAAAAGTTCGAAGAAGGACCATGGTTGAGTGAGCTCATAAGAATAACAGCGGAAGAACTTCCTGAGACTAAACCTAAGAAAAAAGGAATAAAGAAAAAATCAAAATAAGATGATGGGTTGAAATAAAGACGACAGGAGGTAAAAACCATGGAAAAATTGTTTCTCACAGTGATGACTTTTTTATTTTTATCGGGCAGTGCCTTCGCTGACGATGAGGCTTCCAACAGACCTGTCGTCCGGGGGTCTCAATACGGCTTGACCTACGCGAAAAGCGTCCCGGATGCGGCTTACGGAGATTTGGGAAAAACATTTATCTATTCAGTCGGATGGGAAAAAGACGAGCTCATCTGTGAATACAATTGGTATGCAAATGAAATTTACCTCGGCGGTCCGGGAGAGACTACCGTTGTTCGTTTCGGACCATGGCAGAGAGGAGGCGGACCCGAGGAAAATCATTTTGCTATAGGATTTTACAGAGACGGAAAAGTATTAAGGGATTATTCAACTCTGGAAATGAAGAACTTGGGGAGCGGTATTTCGGTCAGCGTGTCGCATTATGAAATTTTCGGAGACCGGCTTGGATTCAGGTGGACAGACGGGGACAATTATGTCTTTGAAGTCGAGGGAGTCAGCGGAAAGCTTTTCACTTTCGATATTTCCGACGGAGAACTTAGAAAATAGTTGTCATTTTTTTCCGCAGCGATGAAGAGGTTTTAGAAAAGGGATTAAAGATTTAAAAATAAAGGTTATTTTATTGGTCTTTGTTTTTCTATAGCTCCAATACTGAAACTGTTTGTCAAGCCTGTAATGGGATTCAGCGGTTCGTTAATGTTGTAAATATATCCGGTCCTGCCGTATCGGCCCTTTTTCTCTTCGTCGAAATATTCAGGATCCATTGCTACGTGCTTGACCCGGACGCAGATTGACACGCCTCTGCCGTCGGTAAACGTCGCTTTCTCCCAAAGAAATTCAGACTCGAGGCTGAGAAAGCATTCGGCGACTCTTGGAGCATTAACCGAAACGGCCTTTTCGACGGTCAACCCTGATTTTGTTATCTCGTCGTCTTCAAAATCGTTGTTTTTGATCGTCGCCAGGCACTTGTCGAATATTTCCGGGTAAGGAAAGTTTATCACGCATTCTTTGGTCTTTAGAAGACTGCTGAACATGTGCCCTGATTTGCTGACGTGTCCGAAAATGCACAAAAGCTCGCCCTTGTCGGAAAAAAATGTCGACCAGGACTGAAGGCATGCGTTTGGCTTGCCGTTGTCCTTATATGTTGTCACGAGAAAGATGACGGAAGGAACAGCTGTGATTAATTCTTTCCAGGGAAACAATTTCGATGCGCCGGGCCACGGCTCTACGTATTTGACGTCATTGTCGCTGAATTCGATTTTCATTTTTACACCTCCTTGAATAATTCTCTAAAAAGCGATGGTTTTGGTGCACGCGATATATTATATTATGAACCAGCTGATTTACAAGAGAAGCCAGGGGATGTAAATTTAAGCAAAATGAAATAACCATACGGAAGATTTAAAAAAAGCTTTTTCATGAAATTATCGGTTGCTTTAACAGATAACGTTAAAACAGCCGAAGTCAAATGATTTAATTACACGATGTTTTAATATAACTTCTCAAT
>JAFGIG010000070.1 GCA_016929715.1 Caldifarciminota bacterium | reverse complement strand
TTTCACTGACAATATTTCTCAGAGGAGGAGTGTGGAAGACTGAGGCTGATATATGGCTGGATTCGGCGGAAAAAACAGCGGTATATGCAAGGCACGGATGGATACGTTCGCGTGTCAATCTCGCCTCCGCTCTTATCTGCGAATCCGAGACAAGCGGTTCTCCTGAAATTTATATATCGAGGGCCGAATCTCTATACCTTGAAGTCAAAAAAGAGTATCCGGACTTTTCGAGCGTAAATATTGGGCTCGGAAACATTCATTTAATCAGGGGAGAATATGATTCCGCACTTGTATATATATCCGCCGCCGTCAGGGAGAACCCTTCTAATTATTTCCTTTTGAACAAACTCGCTTTCATATATTCAGCCCTCGGAGACGACAATACGGCTTTGATACTTCTTGAAAGAGCTGTTCAGATAAAACCCGACTACGACGAGGCAAGCGCAAATCTCGCTGTATTGTATTTTATGAAAAATGATATCGAAAATTCACTGCACATATTCCAATTAACTGAAGTGACACCGAGAAACCAAAAGATAATGAAGAGGCTGGAAATCGCCTTTGGTTCTTTGAGGGGTGAAAAATTTATAAAATATGATTCCGAGATGAAAGAAGCGGCGGTCCTTTTGGGCAATGCGGGTTTATTCGATGAAAAATTATATCTGCTCGAGATGATGAGGGAATTAAATCCCGAAGACCCGGACATTTTTTTTGAACTCGCCCTGTGCGCCGCTCTTGATATCGGAAATGTCTCTTATGCGCTCACTATATTTGATGACGGAGACAGAAAATTCGCGGGAGACTCTAGGTTTATAAGAGGGAAAGGGCTTTTGTATTTTTCCGTGGGAGATACTGCAAATTCAGTGCTCGCTTTCAAGGAGTATCTTGACAGGTTTCCCGAGGATTCTTTTGGGCAGGATATTGAAATCTTTTTAAATCAGATAAAAAATCAGCCCTAAAAATTCAGGATTCGAGTTCTTTTCTGAGGTATCTGCCGGTTATTGAATTTTTGTCTGCTGAGACCTGCTCGGGCGTCCCTCTCGAGATAACGTATCCCCCTTTTTCTCCGCCTTCGGGTCCGAGGTCAATTATGTAGTCTGCAGATTTGACTACATCCAAATTATGCTCGACAACGATAAGGCTGTCGCCTCTTTCGACAAGTCGGTTCAAGACAGACAGCAGGACCTTTATGTCGGCGAAGTGAAGCCCTGTTGTCGGTTCGTCGAGTATATAAAGAGTCCTGTCCCTGCCGCCCTTTGAAAGCTCTCTGGCGAGTTTCAATCTCTGCGCCTCTCCGCCGGAAAGTTCAGGAGCAGGCTGGCCGAGAAGGAGATAGCCCAGGCCTATTGAAGAGAGCAGTTCGAGTCTTTTTAGTATATCCGGAAAATTTGCAAAAAAATCTTTTGCCTCGTCAACCGACATCTCGAGAATTTCGGATATATTTTTATTTTTATATTTTATGTCGAGGGTTTCGGGGTTAAATCTTTTTCCACCGCAGGCGTCGCAGGTGACGAATACGTCGGGTAAAAAATGCATCTCAATTCTTAAAGATCCCTGACCCTCGCATTTCTCGCACCTTCCACCAGAGACGTTGAAGCTGAATCTGCCGATTTTATACCCTCGCGCCTTGCTCTCGGGAACTTCTGCAAACAACTCGCGTATGTGAGTGAAAACTCCTGTGTATGTCGCGGGATTTGACCTTGATGTCCTGCCTATGGGCGACTGGTCAATATTTATGACTCGGTCAACGTTTTCAATCCCTTTTATGCTCCTGTGCTTGCCGGGGTTGTCCTGCGAGAGAGGATAAAAATGTTTTTTAAGGCTCTTGAAGAGAACTTGCTCGACGAGAGAGCTTTTGCCGGAACCGGACACTCCCGTGACGCAAATGAACAGACCCAAGGGAAAGACTACGTCTATATCTTTGAGGTTGTTTTCCTGTGCGCCTGTGACTTTAATGAAAAGAGCCTTGTCTTCGTTTCGCCTTTTCGGCAAGGGAATTGCCTCTTTTCTCGAGAGATAAAGGCCTGTCGGATTTTCTGAAGAGAAGACTTCCTGATACGTTCCGAGCGCAGAAAGGTATCCGCCTTCTCTTCCGGCGCCTGGACCTAAATCCACAATATAGTCCGCACTCTCAATAATCTGCCTGTCGTGCTCTACTACTATGACGTTGTTTCCGATGTTTCTGAGGTTCAGCAGTGTTTTCAACAGCCTCCCCGTGTCTCTCGGGTGAAGGCCTATGGACGGCTCATCGAGGACGTAAGTCACGCCTACGAGTCCGCTTCCTATCTGCGTCGCTAGGTGAACCCTCTGATCTTCCCCGCCGGATAGAGAATCCATCCTCCTGTCGAGTGAAATGTAGTTCAAACCGACTTCCACCATGAATTGGGCTCTTGCTTTTATTTCCCTGAGGACAGCTTCGGCAATTTTTTTCTGAACCGGCGTCAAGCCGAGATCTTTTTCGAAAAATTCCTTAACTGCTTCGATGCTCATGGAAGAAATTTCCGCAATGTGTCTGCCATTGATCCTGAAAGCAAGAGCTTCTTTTTTAAGTCTCTGACCGGCACAAGAAGGACAAGGAGAGAAAGACATGTATTTTTCTATTTCCTGCCGCATCATGTTGGATTCAGTCTGTTTGTATCTGCGTTCGAGGTTTGGTATTATTCCTTCAAAAAAATCATCTATTCCGTAGAGAATGGCTTTTTTCGCTTTCAGAGGGATTTTTGAAAAAGGTTCCGTCATTTTGAAGTTATAATCCAGCGATATTTTTTTCAGTTTTCCCCAGATGTATTTTCCTTCGGGATTTCCTATCGGCAAAATCGCTCCGTCGAGAATCGAAAGATCTTCGTCTGGAACTACGAGTTCCGGCGTTATTTCAATTTTCGTTCCGAGTCCGTCGCATTCCGGACAGGCTCCGGCAGGGCTGTTGAAAGAAAACAGTTTCGGTTCGGGTCCGGGGAGCTTTACGCCGCATTTGATGCAGACAGGATCAATGGAAAACAAACTCTCCCTTTTATCTTCAATGTCATAGACTGAAAGAATTCCCCTTGATTCTTTGAGAGCAGTTTCGACGGACTCTGCGACTCTGATTCGCGAAACGGAAGGACCCGTAACTATTCTGTCGACTACGACTGAAAAAGAAGATTTCATCGATTTTGAAAATTCAATTTTATCTTCGTCGAGGTGATAGATTTTTCCAGAAGAAGAAACCCGGACAAAACCTTTTTTGCGAAGTGAATTTAGGATTTTAGTCAAATCCTTTCTGTCTGAAACCGAAAGAGGGGCTCCTATGAGAATTTTTCTACCTTTTTCCCAATGTATTACCTTGTCTATCATTTCAGGAGTCGAATAGCTGAAAATTTTCTCAGAGCATACTGGGCAGTATGGAGAGGAGACCCTTGAAAACAAAAGCCTCATATAGTCGTATATCTCGGTCACAGTTCCGACTATTGACCGCGGATTCCGCGCTATTTTCCTCTGCGATATTGAAATGGCGGGAGAAAGGCCCTCGATGCTTTCGACATCCGGTTTCTCCATTACTCCTAAAAACTGCCTGGCGTAAGTAGAGAGCGATTCAACGTAACGCCTCTGTCCTTCGGCGTATATTGTGTCAAAAGCGAGAGAAGATTTCCCCGAACCCGATATGCCTGTGATGACCACAAGCTTGTCTCGAGGAATGTCGAGGTCTATTGATTTAAGGTTGTGAACCTTTGCTTTTCGTATGACGATGAATTTTTCGGACATATTTTCTTTGAGCGGATTCCTTTTTTATTTTATGATTTTACACCTTTTAGCATTCGATTCGTCCAATAATCTAATTCTCTAAAAAAAGCAAAAAATTTACTTGACAAGAGAGGGCGGTTTTATTAATATGCTTTCCTCACTGCAAATTGTATCTTTTGCAGAGGGTAATAATACGCTCTTTGAAAATTCAATATAGAAGCTGTCCAGAGAAAAAAATGTGTGTCAAGTTATTAAGGGCATATGGTGGATGTCTTGGCACAAGCAGGCGATGAAGGACGTAGCTGGCTGCGATAAGCCTCGGGGAGCCGCTAAGCAGGC
>JAFGIG010000069.1 GCA_016929715.1 Caldifarciminota bacterium | reverse complement strand
TCATGCGACGGCGAAATTTACGCTGGAGGGCATTTTACGGACGCCGGAGGGGATTTGCACGGCGATTATATAGCAAAATGGAACGGTTCAAGCTGGCAGGCTCTCGGACAGGGACTCAACGGATATGTCTATTCCATAAAGATAATTGGAGGAGACGTTTATGCCGGCGGAGCTTTTACAGACGCCGGCGGTCATCCTGATGCCTATTATTTAGCCAAATGGAACGGCTCTTCATGGGAACCCGTCGGGAACGGCCTCAACGGAAGTGTTTACGCCATTGAACCTTTTTTCGACAGAATATACATCGGAGGGGATTTTACCTGCGCCGGGGGAGTTATTTTCGCAGACAGAGTCGCTTTTCTGGAAAATTCAATCTGGCATCCCATGGGAGAGGGACTGAACGACAGAGTCCTTACAATAGCGGCGACCGACAGTGCGGTTTTCGCTGGGGGGAAATTCACAGATTTAGGCGGAAATTACGGAAATTATGTTGCAAAATTCAAAGATTCAAATTGGGAGCCCATGCCAAGCGGAATTAACGGCTATGTTAATAAACTACTTCTAAACAACGGTAATATTTTTGCGGTAGGATATTTTGTTTTGGGGTCAGAAGATGCTCCAAATCAAATTAATTATATTGCATTTTATGACGGCTATACTTGGAATCCAATAGATTGTATCCTGAATGATTTCGTCACTACTTTAGAAATATTTGATAAAAATATCTACATTGCCGGAAATTTTCAGAACGCGGGAGGAAATCCGCATGCCGACAGAATAGCAAAAAGCAATAATATTTACACATGGCGTCCTATTGGAGAAGGATTCAATAATACTGTATTTTCTATTGAAATTCATAACAACACATTATTTGCTGCCGGTAAATTTATCAAATCATATAATGACACAACAATATATTATTTCGCACGTTTCAACGGTTTTACCTGGGAAAAAATAGCCCAAGGGCTGACGATGCTTCCATATTCTTATGTCCGATCAATTGCTTCTGTCGGCGAAAACATCTATATTGGTGGAAATTTTTCTTCTATAATAGACGTTCCCAACACAATAAATATTGCAAAATGGAACGGTGTTTCATGGGAATCTCTCAATAACGGAATTTTATGGCCTGTTTTTACATTGAAGTCATCAGGAAATGATTTATTTGTCGGCGGACAATTTATAAATATAGACAACAACAAAAACCTGTCTAAGATAGCAAAATGGAACGGTTCTTCATGGATACCGCTTGGGACCGGTATTACAGATACTCTCGGCTCTGTCTGTGCAATTGCAACGATAAATGAGGACATTTATGTCGGTGGTTCATTTTCTTCCGCAGGCAATGTCCCAGGAACAAAAAACATCGCAAGATGGAACGGATCAAACTGGCAGGCTTTAGGTGAAGGATTAAACTCAGCTGTATATACTTTCTGCCCGTCAGGAACAGACATATATGTAGGAGGAGCGTTCACCGATGCCGGAGGAAATACCAACGCAGACTTTATAGCGAAATGGAACGGTTCTTCTTGGGAAAACTTAGGAAATGGATTAAACGCTACTGTTTTTGCAATAACCCTGTTAGAAAATGATGTTTATGTGGGAGGAAGTTTTACAGACGCTGGAGGGGATCCAAACGCCGATAGAATAGCAAAATGGAACGGCGCTCATTGGGAAAACGTTTGCAGGGGAGTGAATAAAACAGTATTTACCATCGCCATCAAAGATGATTCAATAATTATTGGAGGAGATTTTACTAGCGCGGGCGGTTATTATTGGACAAACAGAATAGCAGTTTTATGTGATTTACTCACCTTCATTGAAGAGAACTTCGAAAAACCAGTCAGACCTAATACTTTCTTTTACATTTATCCCAACCCTTTCAAGCATACAGCTTTCATAAAATATTCCTTACACAGAAATTGCGAGGTTCATTTAGGGGTTTGCAACATCCTCGGCCAGCAGATAGCTACAATATTTGAAGGTTATCAAACTTCCGGCAATTACGAGTTCACATGGGACGGGAGGGACAAAACCGGTTCTTCTTTGCCGGAAGGCGTTTATTTTACCCTTTTCAGGGCTGAAGACCAGATTTTCACAGGTAAAGTCATCTTGATGAAATAGGCGTTGCCAAAATTGCATCAAATTATTAACTTTGACGGCAGTAATTGAAAGTAATCGAAAAAGGAATAATCAGGGATGCTGTTTTCGATCTCTGCATTAAAGCTTCGACTTCGCTGAGTCCGGATGTTCTCGATTATTACAGAAAACTGAAAAAAAATAATGACCTTTCCTCGGAACTCATAAATCTTTTTCTGCAAAATTCCCAAGAGGCGGATGAAGAAAAAAGACCTGTTTGTCAGGACACCGGTGTAGTATGCGTTTTTGCCGAAGTTGGATCTAAAATTTTTTTATCGGAAACAGATATTAAAGAGGAAATCGACGAAGGAGTCAGATTGGCCAAAGAGAGAGGTTTTCTGAGAGATTCGATGCTTTCAGATTATTTTTCGGAAAATAAAGCAAAAAGATCTTCTCATCCTGCGGAAGTTTACACCGAAATAGTCAAAGGAGAAAACATCTCCTTGACTCTACTCTTGAAAGGCGGCGGTTCAGAAAACTCGGGGCGGATAAATATGTTTCTTCCGCAAGCCGAAAAGGAAGAAATATATGATTTCGTGGAAAAAACAGTTTCAGAACGCGGCATAAACGCGTGTCCTCCCCTCATAATAGGAATTGGAACCGGCGGAACGACATCGCGCGCCTCTTTTCTTTCCTTAATAGCCCTGACGAGGGATATTGGACAGCGAAACAGAGACTCTGATATTGCCGACATGGAAACTGACTGGCTCAATAGGATAAATGCCCTCGGAATCGGCCCCGGCGGTTTCGGGGGATTTCCAACAGCGATAGAGTTGTTTATTGAAACCTCTCCAAGGCACATCTCCACGTTTCCGGTCTCTGTTTCCTTTCAATGTTGCGCCGCGAGAAAAGCCAAAACCCTGATATGAATAGACTAACTTTTCCTCTTGATGACCCGCAGGATTTAAAGCGCCTTTCCTGCGGAGAAAAGGTTTTAATAGACGGCAAGATACTCGCCATGAGGGACTCGACATTGACGCTTTTAACATCCGTCTTCCCGGCAGAAGAATTAAAAAATATCCTGAAGCCCGGTTCGGCAGTTTTCCTGAGTTCAGTCTCCTCAAAGGAGAATATAACAACTGTCGGTCCGACTTCGACATACAGGATGGAAGAAAAGCTCGTTTCTCTCATTCCTTTGGGAATCAGAGCCTTAATAGGCAAAGGTTCTGTCTCCGTTAATTTTCTTGCGGCTCTGACTCAAAACGACTGTGTTTATTTAGGTTTTCCCGGAGGACTGTCGGCTCTTCTTTCAAAAAATGTCCAAAAAGCCGAAATTCTTAAATTCAGCCATCTCGGCAGTGAAGCTCTCTGGGAACTCCATGTCAGCGGCATGCCTTTTTTTGTTTTCTCCGATCTTTCGGGAAATTATTTCTTCCGTTAGACCTGATTTTTCTCGACGCTTTCATCAATCCACTTCAAAAAACTCTCGTTGCCGCCGGAGATTTCAAAAGCCGCGACACAGGGACACTCGTAACTGTGAATTTTTATAATTTCACTCGTGAGATCGTCTAATAATTCAGACGCAGTCTTAGCTATGACGACAGATTCTTTGGATCTTTGGACTTTTCCTTTCCAGTGATAGACGGAATCCACTCCTTCGATAATGTTAGCGCACGCGGCAAGTTTTTTAGACACTAATGATTCTGCAATTTTAACAGCTTCTTCTTTATCCGAAGCTGTAATATATATGAGTAAAGCTTTCATACTGACGCTTTCAAACCATTAAAATTTTTCTCATGTAATACGCACATTCTTCATTTCCTCCTTTTTTGTATTCCGACTTGAAAGAGTTGAAGGCTTTTTTCCGAAAAAATTCTTCTTCTATTCCGGAATTTTTAACTCGGGAAACATTCAGAGCCGACCAAATGAGGAAGAAAAGCTTTGATCTAGCTGTCTTGTCTTTTTCTTTTTCTGCAAGTTTCACCAATTTTTTTAGAAATAAATCCTTTCTTTTTCTGTTACCCGCAAGAGCCAGCCCGCAGGCGTATTCGGTCATTTTTGCTAAGGACGCAATTCCCTGTATTTTCAAAGCTTCCGCTTCCTCAGAAGTCTTTCCGAGAGTGTTCAAAGCGCTTTTGAATTTGTTGAGCTCGGCGAGCAGAAAAGCCTTTTCAGCCCTGAAATAGCATGAGTAATACCTGACTTTCATTTTTTCGAGCTTTGCCACTGATTGCGTGTATAATCTCAGCGCTTGCCCTGTATTGCCCAGCCTCCATTCCATCTTTGCCCTCACTCCTATACATACAGCGTAACTTCTCTTGTCGCGCGATCTCAAAGAGTATTCCCTGAATTCATCTAAATTTTTTTCAGCTTCTTCGAATTTACCTTTTGTGATGTAAATTGACGCAATATTGATAAGGGGGAAATAAATCCCCGTGTCATCGGAGATTTCGCGTGATATATAGATCTGCTTTGAGTAATATTCAAGAGCTTTTTCAAATTTTCCGAGAGCGAAATAAACTCCTGCAAGATTTCCGTATGTGTTTGCTTCCGTATGCTTGAAGCCTGTTTTCTTTGATATCTTAATAACTTGAGAGTAAATCGAGGCGGCTCTGCGGTAATCACCTGTGTCATCATACACGAGCCCAAGATTGCCCATTCCTCTCAATTGTTGGTATATGTCATTGTTTTTTTCCGCTTCTTTTATGTGTTTTTTAATGAATTTTTCTGCCCTGTCATATCTTCCCTGATAATAATAAACAAGACCCATATTGCCCGAAACTTTCGTCGCCTCTTTTGCCTTTTTCAACCGAGAGTATATTTTCAGGCTTATTCGGTAATGTTCGAGGGATTCGTCGTATTTGCCTCTCTCACAGAGATATGCTCCCAAGTGATTTTCTATTTTAGCCGACATCTCCGCTGATTCTGATTTTTTCCAAAGGCGTTTAGCTTTTTTCAGATAATCGTATGCCTTTACAAGATCTCCGGCTTTCAGAAAAGAATCGCTCAGTTTTAAAAGGATGCCGATTTTCAGTTCAAGGTCTCTTATTGCGCCGGACAATTTTAGAGCTTCTTGTCTTGTCGCCACGCTTTCTCTCCAGTTTCCCGATGAATACTGAATCTGGGCTTTTTTCAGCATAAAAGTAATTTTCTCTTTTTTTAGTTCTGTTTTGTCTGAGGCAAGAGATATTCTTTTATCCAGCAAATCCAGTAAATTTTCAAAACATCTTACGGCCTCAGTGTTCCTGAAATTCCTGAGCGAGCTTTTTGCGGCAAGCTTATAAAATTTGTAAGAATTTTCTTCATCTTCCGCTTTTCCAAAGTGATAAGCAATCTCAACTAAATAATTTTTTTGCCTGAGTCCATGTATTTTTTTTATTGCCTTAGCCGCCAGATAATGAAGAATTTTCAGTTCTTTTTTCATCTGCATACCGTAAAGGGCTTCTCTAATCATAGCGTGTCTGAAAAGATATCCTGTGTCGGAATTCTTGACCCAGATATACTGTCTTTCTCCTTCTGAAAGATATCCTTTGATTTCTGTGTTTTTCATCATTTCACCGAGAATTTCAGGCGAAAATTCAGCGCCGAGAACAGAAGCGGTTTTCACTGCGGTTTTCAAGCCTGACGGCATTTTATCAATCCTCGAAATAATAAGATTATTTACATCCGGCGGGATTTCAAAATCAGGTTTTTTCTCGTTAAAATTTTCAGTATCAATTCCTCTTTCTGACGCATAGGCAACTATCTGTTCGATAAAAAAAGGATTTCCTCCGCTCAATTTTTCAACAAAATCGAGAAAAGCGCTCCCTATTCTCATTTCCGGTTTAACGGTTCTCATCAGCAGTGCTGAATCCGTCAGGCAGAAATTCCGCAAAACTATGCGCTTTTTTACATATTTTTGGTCAAAAAGAACCTTTTTCTGATATCGCTCCGGCAGTCTTTTCTCCGCGATTACAATAAAGGGATATCCCCGCGAATCCTTAAAGAGTTTCCGTAACAACATAATCGTATCACCGTCAATCCACTGAATGTTGTCTATTTCGACAACGAGGGGTTTTACCCTCGATAATCCTTTAATAAAATTTTCCAAAGAGGAGACAACCGTTTCTAACTTTTCGTTATCGGGAAGCAGATCAAAATATTTCATTTTAATATTTATCCCGCAAAATTCAGCAATGATTGGCTTCTGCTTCCTCAATTCCTCTTTCAAACCCGGATTTTTTACATTTTCGAGAAATTCCGTAAATTTTTTATCGAAATCAGTTCTTTTGGAGTCTATTGCTTGGTTTTCATCCTGATCAAGCGCTCTTCGGATAATATTGCCTGCAGGACCGAAACTTTTTCTGAAAAGTTCGTCGCACTGAACGTATATCCATGTCAAGTTGTCCTTTACTTCATGGTCTGACAATAGTTCTTTTTTAACTTCAGAAACGAGCCGGGTTTTGCCGACTCCCGGTTCTCCCTCTATAAGAACCGCTCCGGCGGACTCTTCAGTGCCAATCCTTTTTATTATATCCATTAGCTGTGATTTTTCTTCTTCCCTTCCTATCATCTCTCCTGAAAACGGCTCTCTCGCCACATTAACCGCGCCGATTAATGTGTATGTAGAAGTTTTAAACTTTTTCCCTTTGAAAGAGTGTTCGCCAACCCATTCAAATCTAAAGTTTTCGGAGCGGGCGATTTTATCATCGACATAAATTTTTCCCCACGGCGCGGCATTCATGAGCCTGGAAGCTATGTTAGTGGCATCTCCGAGGCATGTGAATTCCCTTCGACGAGAGCCTCCGTTGAAACCGCAGTAGCAAATTCCTTTTGTGGCTCCGCACTTTATACTGAAGTGTTTCTCTTTAAGGGCTAATAAAAATTTTAATGCTCTTGACTCCATGTGTTCATAAGTCATCGGCGCTCCGAAAAAAACCAGAATCACAGGTCCTTTTGGTCCGTAATCTACGTGAGGATGAGAAAAACCGTATTCATTTTTCAATGAAAGAATTGTTTCTACGACTTCTTCAATTTTTTCTTCATTTTCGCATGAAACAAAAAGGGGTATGACTTCTCTGAATTCAGGCTTTTGAAAGTTGTATTCAGCTTTTCCGATAAAACTTTCCGTTAATTTTTCCGAAAACAAGGAAATTTCTGAGCTTTCTGTTTTTACCGAAAGTTTTTCGCTTGTTCCGTCTATGAAATAGTATTCGCCTGCTCCGGACCAATAAGCTTTGTCCCGAGTTCCCGAAATGCTGAAAAATTCCTTTTCCGCACTGATTACTCCCGGAAACGATGCCTTCTGAGCTTTTATGCAATCTTTAAGGACTTTTCCGCGGAAAATATAAACTCTTTCACCTCCGTGCTCTGCTATGCTCCAAAAAACATCTCCGTATGACAAACCTATTCTCGAAGTAAAAGTAAAATCTCCGACTCTCGTCATAAAACAGTTGTCACTCTTGAATATTTTTTGGATTTCAAAAGCCGCCTCTAAGCAGTTTAGGGAGTTGACAGTTTCAGATTTTTCGGAGCTGAATACGGCGGTTAAAGAATCTCCTGCAAAATAGGATACAAACCCTCTTCGGGGATAAATGAAGTCAAGCGCCCTGTCGAACAACTGCGTCGTCATATCAGAGATCATCTCCGTCCCCTCTTTCCCCAGATCAATAAGCCTGCTCGTCATTTCCGTAAAACCTATAATATCCACGGACATTACTGCGCCTTTTATAAAACCCTTTGTTTTTCCCTCCTGAAATCCTTTCAGGATCAAATCCGGGACAAAAACGCTCAAAGAAGTTGTCCTTTCTTTCCGCTTATTATGATTTGTATTTTCTTATTGTGGTGGAAAATTAACTTACAATAATTCACATCATCGAAAATCAGACAAAAAAACTTGAATATTTCTGCATACAGTCTCGTCTTCCGACATAAAAATGACGTCTAAAACACCTGAACTTTTGTTGTATAAATCTACTGAACCGTGTTCGTATCTTTCGAGTATCTCGCGTGTTTCGCAATCTAATATTATCACTTCGTTATCATATCCTGTCGCTCCGCTTATGAGTTCTATTACGGCTATATCATTTTGGTTTTCGTTTTCGAGCCAAAAAGAAACCGTAATCATTCTACTGTCAATCAAGATTACGGATTCTTCGAGCGTCGCGATTTTGAGCAGTAAAAGGTTTTCTCCCTCTCCTTCATAACCTGTTCCGTTGGAGTAAACCAGCGTCGCGTATCTTTCCGGGTCTGAAACATACGCTCTTTCACTCATCCAAAAGATCTCTCCGGGTTCGTAGATTTCAACCCAATGCTTTTGTCCGAGAAGTATCCTGTCTTTTTCAACCGATGTGCTGAGCCACAATTCCGGGGCAGAACCTATGATTTTTTTTGCGAAGCAGGGAACTCCTCTCAACCTTAGTCTGTAAGCCATTTCGGAAGCTTTTTGATAGTTTGGAAAAACTCCCGCACATAATCTGTAAACCCGCTTGTTTTCAAAGGCGCCCTGAACTGTAAAAAACCGGGAATAAGAGCCTGTAGCTGAAATATTCTGGCCCCAGAGAATTTCATTGATTTCATCAATTCTTTCGTTGCCGTAAACCGGTTCACTAAAAGACATCAACTGAACTGTCCACGGGAAATCTCCGTCAGGTAAAAAGCTGCCTATCGAAAGAAAATAGACCACGGCCAAAGAAAAACTCAACATTACAGTCCTCCCTTAATTCCGGTTCAGTTGCTATATTATCAGATTTTTTGTCAATGTTTCGAAGATTTCTTCACTGTCTTGAGATACTTCTATCCTGTTTCTGTTCATATCTTCTTTCAGAACCGAGCTGAGTTTGGAAATCAGCGTAAGATACTCCGTTCTTTTCTTGGAAGGATAGACTATTAAAATGACTATCTTGACAGGTTTTTCGTCTATTGATCCCCACTCGACTCCATTTTTCAATATGCCGACGCTGACAGACATTTTATCTACGTTCACAGACCCTATATGCGGGAATGCTATTCCGAGTCCGATACCCGTCGACATGAGCTCTTCTCTTTTTAGGAGTTCTTTTTTGACCTCTTCAAAATTTTTAAAATTTTCTTTTGGAATTTTAGAAAGAAGTTTCTCCATAATTTCATTTTTTTCTCTTCCTTCAAGAAAATATATATTTTGACTTTCTACAAAATAAGTTGCGAATTCTTTATTATCTTTCATCTTTTTTCTCCTTTATTTCCTCTTTCCGAAAAGGTTTTGTCTTTCCTTTATGTAGCCTCTGTGCAGAGACACCATATCTTCAACCGTGACGAAACTACCGGGTTCGGTTGAATTAACTGTCGCAAGAACATTCTGAACGTCTTTTCTCTCAACTACAGCATAGATGATTTTGACGTCTCCTTTCGCTCCCTTGCCGTTTACCGTAGTCACACCGTATCCTTCGTCTCTTAAAAGCATAGGCAGAATATCAAGTTTGTTTACCGTTACAATAGTTATCATCTGAAGACCGAATGCAATTTTCTTTTCAATCTTTATTCCCAAAATGTTTCCTATTGCAAAACCGAGGCCGTAGCCCAAGTAACACGAAAAATTAGTCAGATTTGCGAGAACCTGTGATATTGCTATAATCCATATCACTACTTCAAAAAAACCGAGGACTGCGGCTATCGTGGCTCTGCCTCTGGCGACAAAAATAATCCTGACTGTTCCGATTGAAACGTCTATTATTCTGGCGATCATTATCAATAAAGGTATGACAATCCATGTGACAATTTGGCTATGCATTCAATCCCCGCAAAAAATATAGGACAGAAATTTATAGATAAGTTTTGCCGCCGTGAATTCAGAATGCCTGTTGCAGTCGGGTTTCAATTCGACGACATCGAATCCTCTGACTTTTTTCTGGGCACACACTGCCTTCAATAAATCGAGGACATCATACCAGAGCAGGCCTCCCGGTTCCGGGGTGCCGGTCGAGGGAATGACGGAAGGATCGAAAACGTCAAGATCAATAGTGACGTAAACGTTTTCATCTAATTTTGAGACCGCTTCCTGAATCCAATCCGTATCTTTTCTCATCTCTTCGGCAAAAAATACGTTCTCATCCTCAAGAATTCTCTTTTCTGAGATATCAAGGCTTCTTATTCCAACTGAGACGACTTTAAGATTTTCCTCCTCCGCTCTCGCTATCACACAGGCGTGATTAAATTTGTCGCCTTCATATACGTCTCTTCTGTCGGAATGAGCGTCGAGATGAAGAATGCTCAATCCCTCGTATATTTCCCTGAAAGCCTTAAACGCGCCGATGGAAACTGAATGTTCTCCACCTATCGTCACGGGAAATCTGCCTTCAGAAAGATGCTCGGTTATCTTATTCCTGACAAGTTCAACCATCTGAGTTGTGTTTTTTGCCCAAAGGGGTTTTTCCGTGTAAATTCCTTTTCTGTAAACTTCAAAACGAGTTTCCGCGTCAAAAAGCTCCATATTCTCTGAAGCTTCAATGATTGCTTCAGGCCCTTTGTCAGCGCCTTTTAGCCATGAACTTGTCAAGTCGAAAGGAACCGGAATTATTACTATTCCGGAGCCGCCTCTTTCTGAATACACCCTCTTGAGGCCTCCGAAATTCCTGTCTGTGATATTTTGCTCCTAATCGAGAAGAAAAACAGCCGCGGCGAGAACAGTTGTCCACAAGCCGGCTTTATTTCCTCTGGCGGACTGTGCGATGGGCCTGGTTACGAAAACGTGGCCGCTGGCTTTGTATACCTGTTTTCTTTCGTCCCATGCGAGATTGGGATCGAATTGTATCCCAAGCGTCGTCGCAAGCATAGAAGCCGCCAAATCTTCAGCATATTCACCGGCCGCCTTTTCAGTCTGGCCGAAAGCGTGGTGTTCTGAGAGATATCCGTATTGCTCGTAGCCTTTAGTCATAGCCATGCCGACGGCTGCAGAAAGAAGTCTGTTTGGCTCGTTGGTCTGGTTTTTTGCCATGACACAGTAAGTCAGCTGTCCTTCTTTTAACTGCATAAGCCCTTTATTGCGTGAGACTATTTTGCATTTCGGGGGAAGAATGCTCGAAACATAAACCAGATTGCACTTCTCGATTCCCGCGTCTCTCAGAGCCAATTCGAAAGAAGCGAGCATATCTTTGTGAACCCCGACACCATTTGTCAGAAAAACTTTCTTCGGGACCATTGCTTCTCTATTCATTTTCATCCAAGACCTCGTTAAATTTTTTTGGTTTTCTATTCTGCCAGTTTTTTCTGTGATAAACATAGCTTGCTATCAGAGGCAGAGCCACCGTAGCTTCTGAAAAAACCATCTGTTCCGCCCCTTGATCCACTTTTCCCCAGGAATGAGCTTCTTTGAGAGTGGATCCGGAAAGTCCTCCGTCTCTTTCGTCGGCGACAGTTATCTGAACGGCATATTTGTGCATATTTACTTCTTTTCCTAAAATTTCGGCGGAAACCGTTATATCTTGCGCGAAATTTTTCGGCACTCCGCCGCCTATCATGAAAAGACCGGTTTCACCGGAAAATATTTTGATTTTAGTCAACTCGAGAAAATCCTTTACCGAATCTATCGAGACTTTCTGAGATTTACCCTTGACGCTCTGATGATGGACAAGGCCAAACCCTGCAGAAGAATCCGAGAAAGCCGGGACGAATATCGGCACTTTTTTTTCGTATGCTTTCCTGACCACGGATTCCAATCCAAGGTTATTTTCCACAAGATATTTTCCCATGAGCATTATGAACTCTCTCGAGGAATACGGTTTCGGCTGGATTGAGTCCGCTATCTTGCGAATAGTGTCGTCGCAAATTCTCAATTCGTCCTCGTCTATGTAAGTGTCATATATTCTGTCAATAGCGTTATTCATCAGCTCGTCATCGTCTGCCGCGGGAGTCCCTTGATAATGCCTAAAACCGAGCGCTTCGAAAAAATCCTGATCAACTATTATCGCGCCGGTGGACACTATGGCATCCGCGATGTTGCAGTCCAGAAGTTCAAGGACTGTCTTTTTTAGACCAGCGCTGAAAATAGATCCGGCAAGGCAAAGAATCACCGCGCACTCAGTGTCTTTTGTCATCTGGTCGAAAATCAGGGACGCTCTCGATATGTTTCTCGCTTGGAAAGCCATTTTCGCGAACTGATCAAGAATTGGTTTTGAATCGAAGGTTTTTATGTCTATATGTTCGACAAATTCTTTGAGAAAATCTTGTTTTACCATTTCACTCCTTTTCTAATTTTGCTTTTTCATACTTCATAATGGATATAAATTCAAGTTTTTTCTGCTTTTTATCCTTTGACATTGAGGATAACATAAAATATCATTTTTACTGTTTATGCCAAAATCAAAAAAAAAATGTGAAAACAAAGTATTAATCTGCACGAAAGATCCGGTTTTTTTTAATAAACTGTCCAAAATCCTCTCCGCACAGTCAATACAAGCGGTTCTTTCCGTGAGTGTTCCGAGATTTATCAAAAGGAATGAACCCAAAGTTTTCAGCGCTTCTTTGGTGGACATCGAATCCGGTGTTCTCGATGGGTTGGAAAAAACCGAAATCTCTAAAATATTTTGCGGCAGTGTCCCTGTCCTGTTTTTAACAGGCAGAAAAAACAGAAAAAAAATACAAAACTACATTTCTGAAGGATGTTTCCTCTGCATTGAGAAAGACCGATTTGCGCTCGAAAACATAGCTCGCTCCATGGTCATCGCTACAAGACATTCTTGCACTCAACGCATGGTTTTAGCCTCTCCTGCTCAAAGAAATGATTTTTTCAGCATGATCATAGACAGGATACCGATTCCCGTTATTATTTCTTTCGCTCCCGGTTTTAAGATATCGCAAATCAACAGACATGCCGAAATTCTCGCTTCAAACAGAATTGAAGACATAAACAAAGTAAAAACACAGGATCTTGTCAAGTTATTGCCCCTTCGCTTTCAGGACGGCTCTTTATGCGGCGAAAACGATTACCCCCATTACAAAACAATAAACGCCGGTGCTCCAATCGAAAACGAACTTATGTTGATCAAAAACAACGGCAATGAATTCTGGGTTTCAGTAAGCTCTTCAGGATTATTCGACAACGACGGCGAGCTGATTGCCGTTATGACATTATTCCCTGATATAACTCTTCTGAAAAAAACAGAGCTGTCTCTTCTAAGAGAAAAAGCATTCCATACCCATCTGATAGAAAACGCTCCTGAAGCGGTCATAATGACGAGCAATGAAGGCAAAGTCCTGATGATTAACGAGGAGTTTACAAGGCTTTTCGGTTACGAAAGAGTTGAAATTCTCGGTAAATTCGTCGATGATTTCATAGCGCCTCCCGACCTCAGGGAAGAAGCCGTTTCGGTCACGAAAAGTATTGAAAAAGGTTCAAGAATTTCGCTCGAAACGGTCAGAAAGAGGAAAGACGGATCTCTAATCAACGTCTCTATAGTCGGCGCTCCGATAGTATTTGAAGGAAGACAGGAAGCGGTCTACGGCATTTACAGGGATATTTCAGAAAAAATCGGAGCTGTTTCAAATCTCAAGTCGCGTATAAAGGAACTGAACTGTCTTTTCAGAACAGCTGAGATTCTTCTCGAGAAAGAACTCGAGGAATCGGATACTGTGTTTTCGAAAATTGCGCGTGAAATACCGGGAGCTCTGTCTTTTCCTGAACATGCTTTCTCGAAAATCAATGTTTTCGGAAAAGACTACTATTCAAAACCTTTTATTGGCTTCAACCATTTTTATTCTGCTGAAATAAAAATAAAAGAAGACACCGTGGGATATGTCAGCGTCTTTTACGACGATGACATCAGTCATGAAGGACAAGATCCTTTCCTCGAAGAAGAAAAAGCGATGCTCAAAGACATAGCCTCGAGAATATCTTCATTTCTCGTTCAGAAAAAAACTCTCGAAGAACTCCACGAAAGCGAAGAAAAGATGAGCCTCGCGGTAGACGCCGCTGAAATAGGCCTTTGGGACTGGTCATTTCAGACAGGAAGGCTTGAAGTGTCCGAAAGATGGGCTCAAATGCTCGGATATGAAATCAAATCCGTTAAAACAGACATTAAGTTTTTGCTCGGCATAATTCACCCTGAAGATAAGGAAAAAGTAGTCGGCTTGCTTGAAAAACAAAGATCTAATCCCGAAAAATATTTCCGCTCTGATTTCAGGCTGAAATGCTCATCAGGAAACTGGAAATGGGTTTTAAGCTGCGGAAAAATTCCCAGGGATAACCCGAACCACATGGTAGGAATTTCTATTGACATAAACGAACAAAAACGACTTGAAGAACAGCTTATGCAGGCGCAGAAAATAGAAGCCGTTGGTAAATTAGCAGGCGGCGTGGCTCATGATTTCAACAATATCCTTCAGGCTATTCTAGGTTATGCCGAATTCGCTTCAGAAATGCAGGCGTCATCACGCGACTGCTCCAAAGAACTTATAGAAATTCAAAATGCTTCGGCAAAAGCCATCGAACTGACCTCCCGTCTTCTCGCTTTCGGCAGAAGACAGGTCCTAAAACCTGTTTCTCTCGATATAAACGAGAAGATAAGAGATCTTTTGATAATGATAAGAAGAATCATAGGAGAAAACAACAGGCTCGAATTCATTCCCGGCCATAAACTCGGATCAATCTGGGCAGACCCTGTCCAGATAGACCAGGTCCTTCTAAATCTCTGCATTAATTCGAGAGACGCAATGCCTTCCGGCGGAGAAATTCTGATTGAAACAGAGAACGTGTATTTTGACGACGATTATTGCAGGATTCACCCTTGGGCAGCTCAGGGCAAATATGTCCTCCTCAGCGTTTCAGACACGGGTATCGGAATGGACGAGGAAACTTCGGGGCATGCTTTTGATCCTTTTTTCACGACAAAAGAACCCGGAAAAGGCACGGGACTTGGTCTTTCAACGGTTTACGGAATAATAAAACAGCACAATGCTATGATAAATCTTTACAGCGAAACCGGAAAAGGAACGACTTTTAAGATGTATTTCCCAATCGTGGAACAAAAAGCTTCGGAAGTTGAAAGAATCCTCGACGGCCCTATAGAAAGAGGAAATGAAAGATTACTGATAGCCGAAGATGACGAAACACTCAGAACCATGTTGAAAAGAATGCTCGAATCAGCCGGATATACTGTTTACGCAGTCGAAGACGGCGCTCAGGCGATCTCACACATTAAGGAAAATTGGCCAAGAACCGATCTTGCTCTTCTCGATGTCGTGATGCCCAACATGGGGGGAAAAGAAGTTTACAACTTCATCAGGGACAATTACCCCCATATAAAAATAATTTTTTCCAGCGGTTACACACCAAATGCGATCCACACCGATTTTGTCCTGCACGAGGGACTCACTCTCGTTCAGAAACCTTATAAAAGAGAACAGCTTCTCAAAGCCATAAGAAACGTTCTCGACAAAAGATCCGATCAGAACCCAGATTTGAAAAATTCAGTATCTACGCAGTGACAGAAACACTGAATCTCAATATCTCTTTCTTCAGGATCTTTCGCGTAGAAATGGTATATGTTGTAATCTTTGTTGAAAAGCGGTTCATTGACGGCGGTAATTTTTAACTTTTCATGGATTGCGTCTATTTCATTCCTGCCCTTATAAAAAAACGTTATCAGAGATTCTTTACATGGTTTTTTTCCTTTGCAAAAACCTATAAGCATGTTTTCATGTCTAAGAATTACACAGTTTTTCTGCTCGAGCCAGATTTCCATTTCCATAGTCTGTATATAAAATTCTTTTATCTTTTCCATGTTTTCCGTCTTAAAAAAAACTATACCTGCCAAAGAGCCTCCTTTTTTTTCACCGAAATCCTCTTGGCAATTCCGAGAATCATACCCAGCACTATCGCGAGTAAAGCCGCAGTTATAAGCCTGAATTCCGGGGGCAATAGAAAATTCGCAGTATGAACCGGCAGCCAAAACCATACTATCGCCGCGCCGACGATTTTAAACATATTTTCCCAGTCAATATTTTTATATACGTCTATCAATTTCCATTTTTTGAATAATTCGCCTCTGTCTATCAGAGTGTCAGTAATGCGGTGAAAAATCATAAAAGGAAAAGCGAAAATCGCCTGCATAAAAAACGATTTCCAAAAAGCGGTGATAAACCGATTGCCTTCACCGGCAAGCAGTCCTGTCTTCATCAGTCCTTCTACTCCGAAAGAAAAAAGGGGAAAGACTGCCACAAATAAAAAACCGAGAAAAGCCCAGACAAGAATTTTCTGCCAAATTCTAATATTTCTTATCCTCCATTTTCCTGTTATTATTTTCCAGCTAATCAATTCACCCATTGTCCCCAAAAGGGCGAATTTAAGCATCCCCATGGGATAAGGATAATTTTGAGTAAGATTTACAAAATCGCTTCTCGGTCCGGGAAACAGCAAAACCAACAGCACCGCGATGAGAATCAGGCACCAAATAAGGGTCCCAACAAAATCCATTTATTCCTCCGTTTTATTTATAGATGTAAATTTTCAATACTTTTTGAAAAGATATTACCTGATTTCTCAAATGCATCTTAGTATTCAGTGAAAATTTTGTTAATTTTATATAGGGTCCGGGGAACTATACTTCAGCCTTTTATGGATAAGCTGTTTTTTCTAGTTATATGGTTTTCAAGATTTTTCAGAGCTTTCCTTTCAGGGGATGGTCCGTCACCCAGCCTACCTGGCTTTCGTAGGGCACAAACATTATTTTAATCTCCGCGACACTCTCATTGTCCGTCCACAAAAGTTTGCTTGTAGCGATGTTTTCGTTGTCGACGTAAAACCAGAGGCAATCACCTTCAGCTACGCTTTCGGTATCGCTGAGATAGACCATTATATCCGCTTGGGATTCGTAATCCACCTTAATGGCAATATAATCGGCTTGACTTTCATAATTTACCTGCATAATTTTCGCCAAAACTCCTCCTTTTCTATATTAAAAAGAGCTGTTATTTCGAAAATGAAAAAACATTTTGATTAAAAAGATTTATATATTGTCCGATATCCATGACGACTGAATCTGTTTTCGAAGCGGCATTAAACGCGATTTTTTCATTTTCGTGAACTGACTTATCCACAAAAATGTCGAGGTCTATCAAGGGTCTTCCGAACGGTGGAACGCAGTTAGGTTCAAGCCCTGTCAATTCAAGAAGTTCTTTTTCAGTCGCGAATCTTATCCTCTTTGCATTAAATCGCTTTCTCAGAGCCGCTGAATCAATTTTTTTCGCGGCGCTGAGGATGAAAATGTAAAATTTTTCGTCGAGTTTCATCACAATGGCTTTTCCGCCTATTGAGACGTCTTCTCCTCTCGCCGCGGCGGATTCCTCAGAATTCAATGTAGCCCTGTGCGTGATCTTTTTATAGACTGCCCCGTTTCTGTCGAGGTATTCAAATAATTCTTCTTTAGTCACCATTACAGTGAATTATAACTTAAAACCGAATCCATATAAACAAATTAGGTTCTTTTTCTTTCGAATGATTTCATTATGATCCAACGGATATTTTCAGGGTCAAATGAATTCATGCATAAATTGCTGTCGCATTGCCGGTTTAAACTGCAAGGAGAACAATCAATTTTTGCTTCGATAATTTCAGTATTTTCCCCGTGTGCTCCCCAGACTCTGTGATCAGTGGGACCGAATAAGCCCGTAACCGGAACTCCAACAGCCTGGGCAATATGAAAAGGCCCGCTGTCTATGCTCAAAACTCCGTCTGATATATAAAAAAGAGCGGCGAGTTCACCGAGTGTCAGAGTGCCGGGAAATATTCTAACCCCTGTTCTTTTCGAAAGCTCTTCAAGATAATGCCTTTCTTCTTTGCCTCCTGCAGCGAATATCTCAGTATCAGATGAAAGAGCTTTTATTATTTCCATACTCTTATTGACGGGGAGACTTTTTAGTCTAACCGAACACACCGGACAAAAGATTAACCTCTTTTTTATTCCCTTTTCGCCGATTATACTCTTTATTTTATCCTCGTCCTCTTTTCTGACTTTGAGTAGAGGTAAAGGATTTTTTGAAAAGATTCCAATTGATTTCAGTATTTCAAGTTGGTTGAGAGCTTCTTTTTGTATTTTTATTCTTGATCCTTCCGCTCTGTGAGTGAAAAATATACCGTTTTTTTTATAGTCGTATCCGAGCCTCTGTTTGGCGTGAACAAAAAATGCTATTAGAGCTCCTCTCATAGCGAAATTCGCCGAAACGCTCATATCATAATGATTCTTTCTGAGCATTGCTATCATCTTAAGATATTTTTTCATCCCGCCTTTTTTGTCGTGTGTCAAAACTTTATCGACAAACGGAGACATCTCCATAGCCGGGGCGCAGATAGGCTGGGCGAGGTAATGTATTTCGGCTCCGGGAAACTTTTTTTTCAGCTCTCTCGCTATGACGCTTGACAGGACGACATCGCCGATGGCGGCGAGATTGATTATGAGGATTTTCACGTTCCACGCCTTTTTAATAACTTTGCCCGTTTATATAACTGACCCAGTGATGACTCTTTAAGATTTCTAAAAGGCGTTTGTTCTATGATTTGGCCATAACTCAATCCGCATTCTTCTTTAAGGGTTACAAGAAGTTCCGATCTTATATTTTTCCATTCCCTTTTTCTGAAATCAGCAGAATCGAGATATACTCCCCTTTTCTCTTCTATCCTCCTTACTGCATCTTCAGCGCTCATAAAAACATCCGTTTCAATGGCAGGAAAATCCCTGCTTATCCCTTCAATATTTCCGTCTCCCAAGATTTTACCCTCTTTTACGAAAGTCTTTTTGATTTGGATATTTGAATTTTTTTTTACGAAACAACGGAAATCATCCCGTGAATTGAACAACCTTTCCACACATTTTGTTTCTAAAAATTCCTGTTTTTTATTGAAGTAAAAATTCGCGCTCGTCCACCTGTATAAAAAAGGGTCTTCAGCAATTTTCACGGCGACGGGAACATTTAATATAAAAGCGACTGCTTCTTTCATATATCTTTCGTCCTGAACAACAAAAGACTCATACCTGTCCTGAAAAAGGCGATTCTTCGATTTTGCTTTTTTCCTGAAGTGGCTAGCATAAATACCGTTGACCTGTCTCATAAAATCAGAAAGTCTTCCGGAAGAGTTTTTCAGGAGAAGGTGAAAACTGTTCGGGGTCACACAAAAAGCAAACAAGTCGATTTTCAGAGAAGAAGACCTCTGTTCGAGAATACTTAAAAACTTAAATACATAAAAATCATCCGGAAAAATTTTTTTACCCTGCAGGCTTCTCGAAACGATGTAATGGACGGCTCCTTGATATGTAAATCTCGGTTTTCGCATCGAACATTGTATTCCGAAATCTTGCGCAATGTCAACCTTCGTCCCCCATCTTTAGGCTATTGAAAGATTTTTTAGGAAAAAATAGATTACTGCAGAAATTCCCAGAGGATAGAGGGAACAGGAACGGAAAAATCCTCAAAAAAAGCCCTGAGCTGTAAAGCTTTTTCGTAATATTCGGCGGCTGACGAGTCGGGATTCTCTTCTGACACAGGCTCGCCTCCTGCTTCACTGTAATAACTCTGGAACAAACCGTTTTCATAATAAAACGCCTTTAGGGCTAACTTTTCGTATCTATCCATAGAGATATTTTGTTCTAATATCGACAATATCTTTACCGGCAGGCTGTCTTCTCCGTAATATGCGACTTCAACTGCCTTATATGACAGATAATTATAAGTGTTCTCTATCATGCAGTATTCGATTTCGTAGTCGCCTTCTTTTTCTATGAAATCAAAAAAGGCGACAAGAGTGCTATATGTGTTTCCTATTCCCGGTATGACCGGATGTTTTATATGGGTTTCCCTTGTGTATAGTTCTCCGGAAAGAATTTTGGCGTCGATTTTTTGGGCGTATGTATCGGCATCGCTATTGTAGAAATCTCGCAAATATAAATGCTGTTGAATCACAAGACAACAAATTATAAATGCAATCATAGCCGTATATATATCATTTCATGCCTTTTGGGGCAACTCAAAAACATCTAATTGTCCTCGTAATACTCAAACGCGTCGATTATGTCGAGATACACTCCGTCGAAACCGGCATCTATAATCTTTTTTGTGTAAGAGCTGTCATTGCCGAAAATTACGGACTGCCACCCGGGATCCCAATATTCGACCCTGAAATTACCGGGCCAGTCGGGGTTTTCCTCTCCGAGCCATGAAGGAGGATCTGTTATCCACTCGCTTTTCCAGTAATACCTGTAATTTTCGGCTTCGCCTATACTCATATAGGCAAGAACAAGCCTTCTTCCGCCCGAAACTTTATTGCCGAGTGTTTGGACATCGGCGTTAGTCAGAAGCGTTCCTTGAAAAAAAGCGTCTATAATGAGAAGGTCGAAATCCGTCGAGGAGAGCGCGTTTATGTATTGATTCTTGGATATGTATTGCTCTGAATTTAAAAGATACAGAAAGTTTTGCGCATCGCAAAGATCAGTAACGTCAAACAGATTGGCACGATATGGATTTGCTGGATAAGAGGGAATGTCGTTCAGCTCTCTTCTGTCCGCTGCAAATGAAATGTAATCTCTTTGAAAATTCATCTGATATGAAGAATCTACAAAAATTCTCGTCGAACAATAATCCGTGACGAGAACTTCTATGCCGTTTGTTTCCGCACGGTCGAGAAATCCAGTCATGTAATTTCTTTCCGCGGCAGGTGTCGGGACGTCATCCTGGTTAAAGCCATAAAAAAGGTCTTCCCTTCCCATGCCTTCAATCGCCGAGATATACTCTGTTTCAAGAGGTCCTGTCGCTTCTCCGTTAGAGGTTATCAGCTCGTTGCCGTTCTGAGGAACGACAATGAAGCCGGGACTAAGGCTATCGGCGTATGAATTTACTTTCCGAACAAAAATTCGCATGTCTTCGCGGTAATCCCTGCTCTGTCCGGGTCCTGGTTCATTCGGATTTTTATCACTGCATCCTGTCATAACTACAAGTAAAACGGCAAAACAAAGCTTTATCCCGTGCATAATCACCTCCAGATAATCAAAAAACCGGATCATGGTCAAAATTTATTCTAGTAACGTTCAAAAATCAAGATATGTCGCCTCAGGCTAGTGCTTTTTATTTTTCCGATTCGGTTGTATTTTGGTTCGCATAACAGTAAATACAGCCACCGGGGCATGTGCCGTATGCTCCGATGTCAACGCTTTCGTCGCAGAGGCATTCTTTTCTCTGGGATTTATCCTTTTTGGCTTTTGCTTTTTTATCCTTCATTTTTCTAAACATTCCGGCATCCACGCATTTGCTTTTCCCGATTCCGATTTTTGAAAGATCCGCCGGTTCTGCGCAGGCAATAAGTTCCATTCCGTTTTTTCCTCCGGAGTCGGCGAGTTTACGGCTCAATTCGATCATTGAATCAAACCCAAGTCTTAAAGCTCCTATTGATTCGAGTTTTTTTAAGTTTTTTTTGTAAAAATCTACAAAGCTTATAACGCATTTTTTAGTATATCCCTGAAGCATAGCAGCTGTTTTCTCAAAAGCCGCAGAGTGCCAGTCCATATTATATTTATCCGTTATAATGACGGGATCATACCTCAGTATAACTTTTTCAGAACCGATTTTATCCGACAGTCTTTTAAACGAGTCAATTCTGAAATCGTAGCCCGGAATGTTTTTTTCCACTTCGGGACCATACGAATTCAGCGTGAACTGAAAATAATAATCAAATTCCAAAAGTTCTTCGAGTCCTGTAATAATGCCGGACGGATTTTTTGTCCAAAACACAATGCCGTCAACTTCATCCGGCTTTAATGAGACATCTCTCGCTTGTCCTGGATTGCGCGGATTTCTCACAAGAACCTTGCCCTGTCGAATACAGTCAAAAAACCAGTCCCCGTGAAAAGCCGGTATGTCTGTTCGTCTGCTCGCGCTGATTATCATTCTGTTATTTTAATACAAATTTCGGCTATTTCTAAATCCGGAATTCTGTGCACTGATTTTATTAAATTTTCTTCTGAACCAAAAGACATTACCCGCGTCAAAAATCTACCCTTGCATTTTGTCTTTTTACGAACTTTTTAGATTCCACCAATCTTTCCATTTAGACGCTTCTTTTCCCAAATCTTCCCCTGTTGTTTTTTTAAGAGCTTCATAAGCGGAATCGTAGGGTAATCCCATGGCGAGCAGTTTATCCTTTTCTGCCATTACAGATATTAAAAATTCGATTGCAGAGAATTTTTTAACTCCCTTTTCTGCGAGTTTTTGGATGATATAACCGGCATACCATTTATTTCCTATGCCGGCGTAATTAACCCCGTCAATGAGGATATCTATAACGCTTTCGTCATTGATTTTTATTAAAGCCTCTGCCGCTTGAATAAGAAGATCGGCATCTTCTTCCTCGTATATTACATTGACGAGAGCGTGAATAGCGTTTCTTTCCCTGTTTTCGCCAAGTATTTTTGCAGCTTGTTCCCTTGTGCCGCTTTTCTTATCTGACAGTGTTTTTATGAGATGATCAGAACCGCTTTTTTTGTATTCTTCTCTTGTGTTTTTTTCAGCTTTTGATCTTCTGACAAACGAAATCACAATTACTGCGGCAAAAAACAAAATAATTGTAATTCCAGTTATCCAACCTGTCAGATTCATAAAAATTTTTCCTTTTTTTCAAGATTTTAATCCTCTTTCAACAGAACGGACCAATTCATTACTGAAAATTCCGCTTTCATCAAATCCAAATCCTTGCAGTGTCTGAGGCTTAGAGATAAAACCGGTTTTGATTTTCGATTCATTTTCTCACAACAAGCTCTCTATTGTTTTAACGGCGTCTTTGACGCACTTCAGGCATACTTTTTCCCTGACCTTGTTGTCCTTCATGAACTTTTTTCCCTCTTCCGTGTTCATGTCGCATTTGACCAGATCTTTGCATATAATCGAACCGTTCATTTCGACAAATTTGTCAATAAATTCACGCGTCAGTTTATATGTTTCTTCTCTTTTTTCCGTCTGTCCCAAACTGTATTGTCCCCGGTAAAGTCCGATGGCCATTATTCCGCCCATGACGGCTCCGCATAGATTCTCCAGTCTCGCTATCCCGCCGCCGAAAGGACTTGTCAACTTCATAGCCGCCTCATCGTCCAACCCCATTTCTCCTGAAAAAGACAGGAAAACGGATTGAGCGCAGTTAAAACCTTTTTCCATAAAAAGACCTTCGACTACTTTTTCTCTTTTCATATCTCCTCTCTGTAAAATTCCGTTTCGCTTTAATACCCTTAAAACTCAGCTCATTTCTTTTTTCTGATTATACCACCTCTGTTGCTCTGTGAAATAATGTAATTGAGAGAAAAAGATTAACTCATATTTCAGTTATTGTTTTTTTGTTCTTCCCAAAAATCCTTGTAATACTGAATCTGTTCATCGAGTTCAATCGGATTTCCGTTCAAAAATCTCCAGTAAGAATCAAGTGTTATGCAGGAGATGTCGTCCGGGTGATAATTCTTCGTCGTCGCTTCCGGACAGATGACAAAATATAACCGTCATAAAAACTGAGGCGGATGTCAGAAATCTTAACTTCATTGTATCCTCTCTGTAAATTTTAATGTAAATACAAGTAATAACCGGTTATTATTCCAGCGGCGAGAATCGCTTCTATTTCAATAAAAGCGTTGTTTATTTTCAATGCTTTTTCAACTGTATTAGATCTCAACTCCGAGTGTTTTAAGCAAAAACGCGTAGATGTCTGCGCTTTTTTCAATCATTTGAGACACGGGTTTGCCGTGACCGTGTCCGGCTTTTTTTTCTATACTCAAAAAAACCGGATTTGCTCCGGAAGATTTTTCCTGAAGAGCCGCCGCGAATTTGAACGAATGAGCAGGATATACCCTGTCGTCGGTATCCGCCGTTATTATAAGGATGGGAGGATAATTCACCTCCTTTTTGACATTGTGCAATGGCGAATAGGCATATAAAAATTTGAAATCTTCTTCTTTTTCAGGATCGCCGTATTCGGGAATCCAGTATCTTCCGACAGTCCATTTGTGATATCTGAGCATGTCGAGAACTCCTACTTCGCAGACGACAGCGCCGAAAAGTTCAGGCCTCTGAACCATGCAGGATCCCACCAAAAGCCCTCCGTTGCTCCCTCCTCTTATGGCGAGTTTATCTTTGCCTGTGTATCTATTTTCTATAAGAAACTCAGCGACAGAAATGAAATCGTCGAACACGTTCTGTTTGTTTCCGAGCATTCCTCCTTTATGCCAGTCCTCGCCGAACTCGCCTCCTCCCCTGAGGTTTGCCAAAATATAGATCCCTCCTTTTTCGATCCAGTAATACATGGGAACAGAAAACCATGGAGACATGGATCCATTGAAACCGCCATAACCGTAGAGAATCGCCGGATTTGAACCGTCGAGTTTCAGATCATTTCTCCTGACGACGAAAAAAGGCACTTTTGTGCCGTCTTTTGACACACTGAATAATCTTTCTGCCACGAATTTTGAAGAATCAACGGAAAGCCCGTCTCTGTTGAGTTCAGAAATTCTATTTTTGACAAAATCATACCTATAGACTGTCCCGGGACATGTGAATGAAAAAAACTTGAAAAACGCCTCATCTTGATCCGGTTCACCGTTTATGCCGTAAATTGTTCCTATATCGGGAAGAGGTATATTTTTAACATATTCGCCTTCAACGCTGAATATTTTTACCACTGTATGAGCGTCGTGAAGATATTCCAGAACAAATTTTCCTCCTACAGCTTTTGCGTTTTCGAGTTTGTCAATTGTCTCAGAGATGACTTCTCTGCGTTTTTCTTTGGACAAATCTTTTAGGTCAAGGGATATAATTCTGCCGAGCGGAGAGTCCAGATTTGTCCAGAGATAAAAAATTTCGCCTTCGTTATAGACATACCTGTATTCGGCTTCAAATTCGTCTATGAGATAAGTAAAGGGTTCTTTCCCGTCAATTTTCCTTATTAATATCTTATTGTTGTAATTCCTATCATTGCTTATATAAACCATCAAAAAATCACCATCGAGGCTTATTTCGGTGTGGAATGACCATTTTTTGTTTTCTTTGTCCTCATAAATGAGTTCGTCTTTTTCCTGAGAATCCCCGAGAGAATGGAAATATATTTTTGAATAATTAGTCATGTCTTCAGGCGGGACCGAACCATCTTCCGGCAATCTGTTGTAAAAAAATCCCGAAGAGTCTTTTTTCCAGGAGACTACAGTGAACCGGCACCATTTGAGAGTTTCCGGAAGATCTTCTCCTTTTTCGACGTCTATAATCTTTATCTCCTGCCTGTCCGACCCCGACTCGCTCCTCCCGTATGCGACAAATTTTCCGTCGTTTGAAATAAATTTATAATTCAAAGAAGAAGACCCGTCCTCGCTCCATTTGTTCGGATCCAAAAGAATTCTTGGGGGAGAATCGAGGGTTTCCTGACAATAGAAAACGGCGTGATTTTGAGCTCCGTCTTCTGCCAAGAAGAAATACTTTCCGCCCTTATTTATCGGAGCTCCTTTTTTCGGATAACTCCAAATCTTTTTAAGATCAGCACATATTTTTTTGAAGTCCGTTCCGTCTCTCAGAAATTTTTCTGAAAATTCATTTTCAGCTTCAGCCCATTTTTTAACCTCGTCAGACTCGACGTCTTCGAGCCACCTGTAAGGGTCTTCAACATTTACGCCGTGTATCACTTCAACGAGATCATGTTTTTTTGTTTCAGGATATTTCATTTTTTCGTCCTTTGTAATTCGATTCAGAAAAAATACCAAATTAATCCTACGTTCTTAGCCGATTTCCCCTTATAGGATTGAAAAGGATCCGGTGATTACAATCTCTTCAGACAAGCCCAACTTATAATCTATCTTCTTCTTGATGTTTGTCTTTTTCTCTGTTGTAAAACCTCGTCGTGGGATATGCCAGTTCGATGTTTGCTTCAGAGCCGAATGCATCGAGCACGGCTTCCCATATCTGCTGTTCAGTTTTTCTTCTCTGGCGGGGATCGACAAGATAACGGATAGTCAAAAGGACGCCGCTTTCTTTGACGGATGTGTAGATTATCGGAGTCAATGCTCCGTAAAAAATCATATACTTTTCCGCCGCGTTTCGAATTTGATCTTCCGCCCCATGAGAGAGGTGCTGAACGTTGTCCCTGACGATTTCCTGGAGAAGGTCTTTTGCCTTCCTCCAGTCGCTTTCGAAAGTGACGAGGACTGGGACTTCATTCCAGATATAACTGAATCCGATATGATAATTAGCCAACGGCTCCCTCATGACTTTAGAGTTCGGAACGTGGAGAATTCTTCCCGTGCTCTGATCCGCATCCACCCAGTTTCCTATTTCAACCATGCTGAACTGGAATAGCCTAATGTCTATGACATCTCCAGCCGTATCACCAATCTGAATTCTGTCGCCTACTTTGAACGGTTTCCTGAAAACAATAAAAAGCCACCCCGCTATATTAGCAATAGTGTCGTGAAGCGCTATTGCGAGACCTGCGCTGACAAGCCCGAGAAATGTAGTTATGGATGAAAAGCCCCTGAACCATATCGGTCCAATTATAAGCAACAGAAGGATTGTATAGGCATAGACTATGATGCGTCGCGTGTTGTATAATTTTTTCGTATCTTTTATTTTTCTTTTAACCGCTATGACGACAGCTGTCCTGAGCAAAGTCAGAAAGATAAAGATACCGAAAGAAAAAATTATTTTCCAGAGGACATCGGTTGAAATATTCAAGTATCCGCTTAATTTTTCCATGACAGTTTCTTTTGCTTAAATCTTTTTTTCATAATATTACAATAATTTCAGATATTTTTGTCTTTTTTTCTTGCCCTCTCAATTTCAGTTTTGTCTATCTTGTAGATATAATACTTCAATAAATGTTAAAGAAATAATCTTAAAGTAGAAAAATATTTTTTGGTATAAAGATTATATGAGGGATATTGATTTTTAATTATTTCAACGCTTTAACTACGACAAATGAACCTTCGCCGCAGCCTTTTTTAACGGGTTCAATATTTTTGATATCAGTCAGTTTTTTGAAAATCGTCTGAGTGAATTCAAAACCGTGAAATCCGGTTTTTTCAAGAATTTTCAGCACTTCATCAATTGAGTAGAAAGTCGCTATTTTATAAAATACATTTTCATTTTTATACCTTTGATACATTCTTCCAATCATGCTCTCCCTGTCAATTAATCCAATAATGAAAGCTCCACCTTCTTTCAATATTCTGTGAACTTCAAAAAAAGATTTTTCAATGTCGTCTAAAAAACAAATCGTCGTCACCATCAGGGCAAAATCAAATCTCGAGTGCTCATAGGGAAGATCTTCAGCGACGCCTTCAACTGCGTCAATTCCCGCATTACGGGCTATGTCTCTCATTTTTCCTGACGGCTCCACTCCATGTTTTATTCCAAGCGGTCCGGCAAATTTCCCGCTTCCGACTCCTATCTCCACGCCTTCGCCATTTTGCGGAAGTAAATGCTTTACGGCTTGGATTTCAGATTGATACACGAAAGGATTCTCGCTGAACCAATTCTCGTAATCCTGTGTATTATCCTCAAAAGGCTTTATCTTAGGCATAATTATCCCTCCTTAAAAATATGTCTATAAAGAATTATACCAGATTTATTTCTTCAGATTATTCTATACAATAAAATCAGAGAAAGATATCAACCGCGAATACGATTTTTCATCGTAGATGAAAATATCGTTGCAAAAATAAATACGAAGGTTAAGAAAAAGAATGCAACCACGAATACAATTTTTGTAAACAAAAATTGGTACGCGAATGGACACTAAAAGAAAAAAAACGATTTAACCGCATATGGACGCGAAGGAG
>JAFGIG010000068.1 GCA_016929715.1 Caldifarciminota bacterium | reverse complement strand
GATTTTGGATGGACGAAAGCGATCTTGGTTCCATGAGCGCCCTGCCGAGGTTTTTCGTCTATCATTCTTATATTTTTCTGAATCAAATCTTCAATCTGATTCTCAATGGCGTCAGTTTCAAATGAAATATGATGAATTCCGTCCCCGTTTTTTTCGAGGAATTTGCTAATGGGGCTGTCTTCGGATACTGGTTCGAGAAGTTCTATTTTAACATCGCCAGACCTGAACATTGCAACTTTAACTTTTTGTTCGGGGACTTCCTCGTATCCAAGAAATTCTATTCCGAGAGAATCTCTGTAAAAAGGGACATGTTCGTCGAGTGATTTCACGGCTATAGCCACGTGGTTGACTTTAGTTATCATTTATTGGCTCCTTTGAATAATGAAATTTCCTTGCCTACAAACTCGTATGGCGACATGGATTTATTTTGGATTTCGACGGCGGCTTGTTCTATTTTCGAGGACATTACCCCTTTTTCGTAAAAGAGCTCGCTTATTTTCATGTTGAATATTCTTTCTATCTCTTTTTTTGTATTTCTCAACTTTCTTTCACGGAGACCTCCCGATGAAGAAGAAAGTTTGACTTGATCGCATATCTCACGGTGGAGCATGTCCGTTCCTTCGCCCGATTTCGCGGAAGTCATCACGACATTTGACCGGTCACCTTTATGATGCCCTTCCTTGAGGCTGAGAGCGTATTCGATTTCGGTTTTCATTTTTTCAGCGCCGTCTTTGTCTTTTTTGTTGACGACGAAAATGTCGCCTATTTCCATGATTCCGGCTTTCATAGCCTGAATATCGTCGCCCATGCCAGGCGCGAGAACGAGAATGACGAGATCTGAAAGTTCAACAATTTCAATTTCGCTTTGGCCTACCCCTACTGTCTCGATAATAACAGTGTTGAAACCGGCGGCGTCGAAAATTTTAACAGCGTCGAAAGAGGCGTTTGACAGACCTCCTAAACGGCCCCTTGAAGCCATGGATCGAATGAAAACTCCGGGATCTGTTGCATGGCTTTGCATTCTCAACCTGTCTCCGAGAAGAGCGCCGCCGGAGAAAGGGGAGGTCGGATCGACCGCGATTACGGCGACTTTTCTGGACAGGGATCTTTCTTTTTCAATTAGTTTGTCAACAAGTGAGCTTTTTCCTGAGCCCGGAGGTCCGGTTACACCCCATACGGAAGATTTTCCTGTTTCAAGAAATATTCTATTTATAAGAAGTTCGCCTTTATCTCTACAGTTTTCCACAACACTTAGAGCTTTAGCTATTGATCTCGTGTCTCCTTTTATTAAACCGTTGGAGAGATTTTCTATTTCCGGAAAAATTTTTCTGATACAGCAGTTTATCATCTAATTCTGTAATTCTATGAAGTCAATTATATCCTTTATCTGAGCTCCCGGAGTGAATATCGCCTTTACGCCCTTTGATTTAAGATAGTCGAAATCGTCAATCGGTATGACACCTCCGCCGAAAACGATTATGTCTTCAGCCCCTTTATTATCAAGAAGTTCAACCACCCTAGGGAATAATTCATTGTGAGCACCCGACAGAAGGCTCAGTCCTATGAAATCCACATCTTCCTGTATTGCGGTTGAGACTATCGCTTCGGGAGTTTGCCTAATACCTGTGTATATGACTTCGTATCCGGCGTCTTTGAGCGCTCTTGCGACATATTTTGCGCCTCTGTCATGTCCGTCCAAACCAGGTTTGGCAATCAGTATTCTTTTTTTGGCCATTACATCCCCCTATAAAACAATATTTTCTTTGTATTCGCCGAAAGTCTCTCTCAGAACAGAACAAATTTCGCCGAGAGTTGCGTATTCCTTGACTGCATCGACTATGAAAGGCATCAAGTTGGCATTTGGATCAGAAGAGGCGACTTTCAGCGCAGACAGGTTTTTTTTAACTTTTTCGTTATTTCTGTTTTTCTTCACTTCTGTCGTCTTTTTTATCTGAAGGTCTCTCAGTTTAGGATCAACTCTGAGGAGTCCTTTCGGAGGTTTTTCTTCAACTGAAAATTTATTTACTCCTACGACTATTCTCTCGTTCGATTCTATGTCTTTTTGGTATTTGTATGCTGAGTCCTGAATTTCTTTTTGTATAAATCCTTTCTCTATCGCCGAGATCATTCCGCCGAGGCTTTCTATCTTTGAGATGTATGTCTGTGCTTCGCTTTCTATGGAATCTGTCAGGGATTCGACGAAATAGGATCCTCCGAGGGGATCGACGGTGTTTGTCACTCCCGATTCATAGCCTACAATTTGCTGGGTTCGGAGAGCTATTCTGACCGAATCTTCTGTCGGCAGGGCAAGAGCCTCGTCTCTCGAATTTGTGTGAAGGCTCTGTGTCCCTCCGAGGACAGCCGCGAGGGTTTGAATAGCTACGCGGACAATATTGTTGTCCGGCTGCTGGGCGGTTAGCGTGGATCCGCCTGTTTGAGTGTGAAATCTCAATAAAAGTGATTTTTCATTTTTTGCGCTGAATTTATCCCGCATTATCTTTGCCCATATCCTGCGGGCGGCGCGGAATTTTGCCACTTCTTCAAACAGGTCGTTGTGAGCGTTGAAGAAGAAAGAGAGCCTCCCTGCAAAACTGTCGACATCGAGGCCTGCATTCACAGCGGCTTTAACGTATTCTATGCCGTTTGAGAGAGTGAAGGCGACCTCCTGGACGGCGGTTGATCCGGCTTCTCTTATGTGATATCCGGAAATGCTAATTGTGTTGAAGTTTTTCAGTTCTCCTGAACAGTATTCAAAAATATTGGTTATTAGCCGCATCGAAGGTTCCGGAGGGAATATGTATGTCCCTCTCGCGACGTATTCCTTCAGGATATCGTTCTGAATAGTTCCCTGGAGTTTTTCTCTTGGGACGCCCTGTTTTTCTCCTACGGCTATATACATCGCAAGGAGGACAGAAGCGGGGGCGTTTATTGTCATAGAAGTAGAAACTTTATCGAGCGGTATACCGTCAAAAAGTATTTCCATGTCTTTAAGGCTGTCTATGGCGACACCGACTTTTCCGACTTCCCCTTCGCTCATGGGATGGTCTGAATCGTAGCCTATCTGAGTAGGCAGATCGAAAGCTATTGAAAGGCCGGTCTGTCCCTGCGACAGGAGGAATTTGTATCTCTGATTTGATTCTTCAGCCGTGCCGAATCCAGCGTATTGTCTCATTGTCCAAAGCCTTCCCCTGAACATAGTCGGCTGAATACCCCTTGTGAAAGGGAATTCGCCGGGGAAGCCGAGATCCCGTATGTATTTTTCCTGTTCGTTTTCAAAAGGCAGATATAGTCTTTCGACTTTTTCGGACGATGCTGTCAAAAACTCTTTTTGTCTTTCAGGAAATTTCTTGAGTAATTTTTCAAGGACATTCTTTTCCCATGAAGAAAATTTTTTCGCTATAATTTCATTTAGAGACATCATACCTCCATTTTTCTTTTAATTTTATGACAAGTGTTTTTATGCAACAAGTCTAATATTTAGGTTTAAACTTTTGGAGAAAATACTCATAAAGATTGACAGTTAAAAGAAGCATAAAAAGAAGGTAGAAAAAATCTTCCATGGGTATGGTCCAAAATCTTAAACCTGTTATACATGAAGGGGAATAAACTACGACAGGCTGCCCGTCGATGAAACTCAACCCTCCTGTTAAAATGCCGTTGAATATAAAAAAAGGAATTAAGGATAGGGCATAAGTGATGATAAAATGAAAAATATAACGGGGCTTGATGAAAAAGGCGTTAATAAATAAAAGAACCCAGACCAAAGCCGAACACAAAGAGGTGTAGCAAAGATTTAGTTTCATTGAAAAAACGGCTGAAAACAGGAAAAAAACCCCCGGTATTAAAAGGATAAAAAAAGAATAAATTTGTTTTGTTTTAGTT
>JAFGIG010000067.1 GCA_016929715.1 Caldifarciminota bacterium | reverse complement strand
ATTATACTTATTCCGAAAAAAAAGAAAAAGCATTAAAATAACACTGAAGGAAAACAAATAGAAAGATGAAAATGAGAATAGCCATAGTTGGAATCGGAGGTGTGGGAGGGTATCTCGGCGCAAGGTTATGCTGCTTCAGGAAACCACAAAAACCATATCATGTTGTATTCATTCAGAGAGGTGAGGGACTTCTGGCTCTGAAAAAAAACGGCATCACTCTTGTTACTGACAAAAATACATATACATCTTTCCCGGATATGACGACTGAGGATCCCTCCGACCTAGGTGTATTTTCACACGTAATGTTCTGCGTGAAAAGTTATCAACTCGAAGAAGCCCTGAGGTTGACTAAAAACATCATAGACAAAAATACGGTTATAGTCCCTCTGCTCAACGGAATTGAAGTTAAAAAGAAGGTAGAAACATCCTATCCTTTCGCCAAAGTGATGGACGGATGTATATATGTCAGTTCGGAAGTTATATACCCCGGCGTCGTCAGACAGACTGGTTCAGCCGGTTACCTTTATTTTGGAGCCCAAAACTCCAGCGAATCCGAACACAGAGTATTTTTGGATATCCTCAAAAATGCGAGGATAAAAACCGTATTCGAAAAAAACATGAAACGCAGAATCTGGGAAAAATTCCTTCTTTTATGCCCTTTCGCCACATTGTCTTCCTATTACAACTGCACTGCTGGAGATATTGCCGACAGCGCTGAAAGAAAAAGGGAATTTGTCTTTCTTATGAAAGAGATAATAAGTCTCGCGGAATCTAAAGGAATCATTTTAGGAGAAAAAGATATTAGGGCTAATTTAGAAAAAATATCCCTTTTTTCAAAAAATACGAAGACTTCTTTTCAAAGAGACATTGAATTCGGAAGAAAGACCGAAATTGACGTTCTGACAGGTTATGTGGTTCAAGAGACAAAAAAAATGAACTTAGAAGCGCCTGTCCATGCCTTTTTTTACGAAAAACTCTTGGAGCGCTGATGATTTTGTCTTTCTGAAAGCATTAAAGAAGGGATTTGCGCATGGAAAAAAGAATGGACGGATTTGAAAACAAAATAAATTTTCTCAGGGAGATAGACAAATTGAAATCGGTTTTGCGCCGCACATATCTTATGGACGGCTCAAGGCGTGAAAACAGCGCGGAACATTCATGGCATCTCGCCCTAATGGTCCTTGTCCTCGGGGAATATTCAAACGAACCGGTTGACGTGCTGAAAGTGTTAAAAATGGTCCTCATTCACGACATCGTCGAGATAGACGCCGGAGATACTTTTTTGTATTCAGATTCGAAAGAAGAAAAAAAGATTAATGAGAGACAAGCCGCAAAGAGGATTTTCGGGCTTTTGTCGGAAAATCTCAGTCACGAGTTTTTCTTGCTGTGGACTGAATTCGAGGAGAAAAAAACTCCTGAGGCGAAGTTTGCGGCGGCTATAGACCGTCTTGAGCCTGTCCTGCAGAATCACGCGACGGAGGGCAGGGCTTGGAGAGAAAACGGCATAAAAAAAGAGCAGGTTGTCGCGGCTAACAGACACATTGAGGAAGGCTCGGTTGTCCTCTGGAATTTTGTTTGGAAACTGATAGAAGAGTGTTCTGAAAAAAACATGTTTTAATATATACGCATTTTAAGGATGCAGGGCTCTACTCCTATATTTCTCAGAAAAAACTCCAAAGAGAAATTCGGCTCTTTCGAAGGATCGGTGGTCAATTCCGACATAGCTGAATTCACGCAGCTTACTGAAAACCTTTCAAGTCACGGCAAAAAAGGCGTTCGTATCATAACTTTTATTTTGGATAATTTTTATGAAACTGTTTTTAAAAAGACGAAGAAATACGGCGGTCATGTTATTTCTCTTTCAGGCGATTCTTACACTGCGGTTTTTCCCGGCAGAAATTCCCTGGTAAAAGGAATATATGCCGGATTTGAAATAAAAAGAGAAATCGAAAGGTCAAAATTTATCACGCCGGATGGTGAGTCCGGTATTCTTCTCAGGACAGCTGTTTCAAAAGGTGAAATTTCCTGGCTCTCTTTCGGCAAAAAAAGCGAAGAATTCTGTGTTTTCAGCGGAGATCCCGTGTTTTCCGTTTTTTACGCTCAGAAAAAGACCCCTAAGGGCGGATTTAGTATAATCGCCCGCAAATCCGCTTTATCGGATATATTAGCAGAATACCCTAAAATAGGAGAAATCGGAAAAAATATTCTTATGCTCGGTGATAAAAGAGGGAAAAGAAAAAAACTGTTCTGTGAAAAAGACTATGCAGGATCGAGAGAGGGAAAGCCGTCGAGTGAATTCAGGCATGCCGGATGCGTCTTTCTGAAGATAAAGACAGTTAAGAGGGAAAAGGAAGCCCTTCATATTTCTGAGGATGTCTTAAAAATGTCGTCCGATTTCGGAGGTTACTTGAACGATGTCGAAGCCACGGAGGACGGAGTCGTTTACTTTATTCTCTTCGGCGCTCCTTTGTCGAGAAGCGGCGACCTGAGAAGGGCATGCGATTTTATGCTCACTGTGAGAAAAAAATATCCCCGAAATTCATCTTCTTCCTTAGTTTCGGGAAAAATATTCGCCGGTTATTTCTCCATGGTCGATAAATACAGATACGCGGTAAATGGAGAGGCGATTAATCTTTCTTCGAGAATCCTGAAAAAGGCAAAGGCGGGAGATTGTCTATTAGATGTTGAAACAGCCTCAGGATTGAGAGATAAATTCTGTTTCACCCCCTTAAAAAAGCATAAATTCAAAGGGGTTCGCGATAAAGTTTCGATACTGAATCTTGTCAAAGCTAAGAAAAAAAAGCTTCGACTGCAAATGAGAAATGACCTGATAAAAAAAATTATAAACATAATAAGCAGTTCAAAAGAGAGAACAATTATTGAACTATCAGGCGAAAGCGGGATGGGGAAGAGCTCGGTCATAGACGGTTTATGCGAGTCTTTGGGAGGTAGGTATTCTGTAATAAAATTAACCGGCGACGATCTGAAAAAAGATTCTTTTCAGCCCATTAAAAATTATCTGTCGGGAACTTTAATAATTTCCGGATTCAGGACGCCCCTTTCGAAAAAAAGAGCATTTGAAAAAAAGTATTCTGAGATAGAAAATTTAGTATATTGCCGAGAAAAAAATAAAACGAAAGCATTGGAACAAAAAGAAGAAATGAAAACGATAAAACCGTTTATTGGGAATATATGCGGTATAACCAAATACAACCCATTTCCTGAAAAATATGATCCCTTGAAAATTAAAAGTCGGATTATGTCTTCCATAATCTCCTTTCTGTCTGTCTATATGAAAGGAAAAAAACAAATTTTGTTTTTTGACGACGCCGACAAACTCGATTTTGAGACCGCTGATTTAGTCCAAAAAATGCTCGCCTATGAATTATTCGATAAAACAATTTTTGTATTCGCTTACGAGAAAGAAATCGCTTTTCTGAAAAAGAATTCCGGAATAAAAACTTTTCACTTTAAACTCGCCAAATTCAGCCGCGAGAAAACAAGATATGCTGCAGAGGTTTTATTCGGAGAAAAAATTGACGGCAAGCTCCAGGATTTTATCTACAGAAAATCTCTCGGCAACCCGATTATAATAGAGGAACTCTGCATGTTTTTAAAAACAACTGATCGCGCTTTTAAAAAAAATTCCAAATGGACCTTTTCGGGAGATGAAACAGATATCGCAGGGAATATGTTTTCTTTAATCGCCGGAAGAATTGACGGAATACAAAATGAATACAGGCAGACATTAAATGCAAGCGCGGTTCTAGGAATGGAATTCGAGAAAGACGAACTTGTCCTGATGCTCAATATAAAAAAAGATGCGGACGTCGAGCGCTGGACCGAAAAAGCTTTGGATTATTTTGAGAAGGAAAAATTGATCTTTCTGTCTGAAGGGACGGTAAAATTCAGGCACAGCCTCATAAGAGAAACTGTATATGAAATGCTTCCCTTGACGAGTCTTGAATCTGAACACAGATTTGCGGCGATGGCTCTTGAAAAGAAATGGGCTGAAACAGACGAAAAACAAAGAGAAATCGCCCTTCATTGGGAAGCTTCCGAAAATTACGAAAAAGCTTCTATCTGCTGGCAGAAAGCTGCTGAACACTACAGGCATTCATATGACTTTCAGGGAACGGTATTCTCTGCCGTAAGAGAGTTGAAATGTCTTGAAAAATGCGAGAAAAAAGACGATGGGAAAATTATTAAAACAATGTGTCTGTTGGGAGAAGATCTTCTTTTTATGTATTCTCTCAATGAAGCTGAATATTATATAACTTCGTCGCTTGAAAGATACAGGAAAACTGGTATCAGTGATATTGACATACTTTTTGACATATATCGAAATCTCGGAAATCTAGCAAAGAAAAAAGGAGATTGCAAAAAATCTATAAGTTTTTTCCGCTCAGCATACAGGCTATTGCCGTTCGGCGTCGAAGATTCGAGAAAAAACAGAATATTAAGGGACATAGGAGATGTCTATTCGGTTTCAGAGGATTACAAAAAATCGATGAGGTTTATAAAACTGTATTTGTTTAAAGTAGAGAAAAACTCTGAAGCGATAACAGATAAATTTGAGGCATTAAACAGCATGGGTTCGGCTCTTATAAATCTCGGAGAACTAAAAGAAGCAATAATTTATCTGGATAGAGCCGTCCGGCTTGCGAAAGAGGAAGGATTTGTCGAGGATCACAGTTTGGCTCACGCCCTGAACAACCTCGGTGTCGCTTATTATTATCTCGGAGATTATGAAAAATCAGCATTTTTTAATTTCGGAGCGCTCGATGTGTTTACGAAAATATACGGAACAAAAAACAATGAAGTCGCTTTTCTCATGAGCAATATTGGCGGACTTCTTAATAAAATGAAAAAATATGAAGAGGCGAGAAAATACCTCATAAGAGCGGCGGATATTTACAGAAAAATTGGCATGAGCCTGCATTCTGATGCCATTAGAGTTTATGTCAATCTCGGATACACACACTTTTCGAGGAAAAACTACAGACAAGCCGCAGATTGCTACCGCAGGGTGATAAAGCTTTCAAAAGCCGGCACCGAAGGAGAAAATATGGATGTCGCTGTATCATACAGTTTTCTCGGAAAAATAGAGATAGAAAAGAACAACTATGACAATGCGTCTGAGTATTTCAAAAAATCTTTGAGAATATTTAATAAAACATGCGGTAAAGACAGCATCTATACTGCTTATGTATATGGATCCATGGCGCAGATCTTTCTTTATAAATCTGAAAAAGCCAAATCGTTGAAATTTTCTGAGCGATCTTATCTTCTGTTCAGAAAAACTCTAGGAGATGAAAATGAAGATTCAGTTTTCGCGGCTTTATCCTATGCCGAAGCTCTCGCCAATTCAGGACAGATAAGTTCGGCAAAGAAAGTTTTTGAAAGAATTAACAGGAACGAAATTTCCGATCCCGAGCTTCTAGTAAAAATCAAAAACCTTTCCCGAAAGCTCTTATGTAACAGAAAATCCAGGTAAAAGGAGGCGAAAAACCGCCTCCTTTTTTTATTTGAGTATTCCGAATTTTTCAGTCGAGACAAAGGAAGATGACGAAACCCGTAAAAAATACCTTCCGGCGGGGAGAGAACCTGCGTCTATTAAAACCTTGTTTTCTCCCTTTTCAGCTTGAATTATACCCAAATCCAGAACTTTCCTGCCCCAGAGGTCGAATATGCAGACTTCAATCGGTTCTTCACAGGGAACATTTATGAGGGCTGAAAAAACGCCTGTGAAGAATTTTCCTGGAATTAAAAGATGACGCGTTGTGTCCACAGGCAAGGGCTGTTCTTCTGCTGAAAGACTCAAGCTGTCCCAGACCTGAGTCATTCTCATAGCTGTTGCAGCCAGCCCGCTTTCGTCGTATGCGGCGACGACGCCGTAGACGACAGTCAAAGTATCTCCGGCCCCGAGTGAGTAGGGCCCGCAGTTTATCATTATCTTGTAATCGGCCGGAACACTCGGCCATGAGGACGCGATGCTGACATCCTGCAGAGCTGAATAATAGGCGTTGTCATCTCCTGGTGTAGTGGCGTAATTAAACCAGTGTGCTCCCTGAGGTCCGGAAGGCTGGAGAAAGCGTATACCTAATTTCTGATTATACCCTCCGGCGTCCGACATATAGCAGAGGTTGGCGGACTGAACATAACCCGCCGAATCGTCCGTGAAGTTAGTTGTCGGGATGTCGAAATCATACCAAAACCCTGTATAGACAGTGTCGTATGAGGCGCGTGACGTGTTTATAAATTTATTGACGAAAATTATGAAATCTCCGTTTATGTCCTGAGACCATGAAAAACCGGTTCTTTCGACGACAATCTGAGAGCCGTGATATACGTCTGTCAATCTGTAAAAGCTTCTGTAGAGAGAGTCGTCAACCCAAGCCCACGAACTGTGGGACACTGACCATTCGGTCAGCCCCCCTCAACACAACTGGGTGGCGATTACTACAGGATAAGTCCCGTTGTGAAATCCTATCGCCTGACAGCCCTGATAGAGAGTGTTGATGCCTGTTTCGCCGGGAAACTGCATCGAAGGGCCTGAAACGCTTCCGACATCTCCTCCTGACTTGTCAAGAGCTGTCCAGAGATTGTTGTTGTTGTGAACAGTCCTTTCAATTGAAGGAATATAAGTTTCTTTGAGATTAGAAAACCCGCCTTCATTCAAGGCGGCGAAAAGAAGGATAAAAACCAAAGCCATAAAACCTCCTGTAACTGATTGATAAAATGTTATTTTCCGACAGCCGAGAAGTCAAGGGCATAGAATAAGTTCATTTTGCTGTTGACAAAAAGTCCGAAGTGAATGGATAATTTTTAGGTCTGGAGAGGAAGGATCTGGTGGTCCAGCTGGTCTTCAAAACCAGTAGCGGCCGGATAAAACCGTCCGTGGCAGGTTCGATTCCTGCCCT
>JAFGIG010000066.1 GCA_016929715.1 Caldifarciminota bacterium | reverse complement strand
TTTCAGACAAAACTGCGACAAGAAGACCAGAAAAAAATATTTTCTCAAATCCCGGGATTAAATAACGCGGTTTTCATAAGATATGGACAGGCTCACAGAAATACGTATCTAAACTCCCCAAAAGTTCTAAAGGAGGGAACACTTTTTTTGAAAAACACCAAGACAGCCGTCTCAGGTCAGTTGAGCGGAGTAGAAGGTTATGCTGAATCAGCAGCTACCGGAATTCTTGCCGCGCTGAATGTGATTTATGACTTAAAGTCGGAGAAATTCAACCCGCCACCGGAAGACACTGTCATGGGAGGGCTTTTTAAGCACCTTCATGAACAAAGCCGAAACTTCCAACCCACGGCAGCCAATTTTTCAATAGTAAAAACAAATGACATAAGATACAGGACAAAAAAAGAAAAAAGATTCTCAATTGCCGAAAATTCCATAAAAAGCATAACGGAATGGTCCCAAAAATCCTTTTTTAAGGTTTTAGAATGATAATTTTTCGTCTTTAGCACTATGTGTCTAAAAAGCTTGACCTGCCGGGTAAAATGTATAATTTTATATCTTTTAATCGACTAGGAGAGATATAATGATATTAGCCATTGGAAGCGACCACAGAGGTTTCGAGCTGAAAAAAAAGCTGGTTGAACACCTCTTAAGTAAAGGGATTGAGGTCTGCGACGAAGGACCTTTTAACGCCGAATCAGTAGATTATCCTATCTACGCTTTTTCTGTCGGAGAAAAAATCTCTCAAAAAAATGCGGATCTCGGCATTCTAATATGCGGTTCAGGCATAGGCATGAGCATTGCGGCAAACAGAATCAAAGGCATCCGTGCGGCTCTCTGCACGACAAGAGAACAGGTCATATCGAGCAGAAGGCACAACGACGCCAATGTTCTCGTCCTAGCCGCCGATCTTACTACAGAATATCTCGCAAAATCATGGGTTGATGATTGGCTCAAGGAGAAGTTTGAGGGCGGAAGGCACTGCAAAAGAATAGACATTCTCGATAAATAATCAGTTAAAGGAGGAAATCATGAGCGCATTGAGAACAAGCGATCCCGAAGTTTGGGAAGCTATTGTCAGCGAAACCCGCAGACAGGCAGACAATCTCGAGCTTATCGCTTCGGAGAATTTCGTCAGCGAAGCCGTTCTCGAAGCCATGGGTTCGGTTATGACCAATAAATACGCCGAAGGATACCCCGGTAAAAGGTATTACGGAGGATGTGAATTTGTCGACATCACAGAAAAAATAGCGAGAGACAGGCTGAAAGAGCTTTTTTCCGCCGAAAGAGCCAATGTTCAGCCTCATTCAGGAAGCCAAGCCAATATGGCCGCTTATTTTGCCCTGCTAAAGCCTGAAGAATGGACACAAGGTTCTTCCAAGCCTGTAGTCATGGGTCTTGACCTTTCTCACGGCGGGCATTTAACTCATGGTCATCCCATAAGTTTTTCAGGTATTTTTTTCAATATGGTTCACTATACTGTCGATCCGGCGACTGAACAGATCAACTATGCCTCTTTGAAGAAACTCGCCGAAGAATCAAAACCGAAACTCATCATAGCAGGAGCGAGCGCATACCCGAGAGAGATGGATTTTTCAAAATTCAAGGAAATAGCCGACTCCGTCGGCGCTAAACTTGTCGTTGACATGGCTCATATCGCCGGTCTCGTCGCCGCCGGACTTCATAACTCGCCGGTTCCCCACGCCGACGCAGTAACATCGACGACTCATAAAACGCTCAGAGGTCCGAGGGGCGGCTTAATTCTGTGCAAGAAGGAATATTACAACGACGTCAACAGGTGGGTTTTTCCGGGAATACAAGGAGGACCTCTCGAACATGTAATAGCTGCAAAAGCCGTTGCTTTCGGAGAAGCCTTGAAACCAGAATTCAAAGAATACCAGCGAAGAATAGTCGAAAATGCGAAAGCTCTATCCGAGTCCCTGAAAAAACTCGGATTCAGGCTTGTTTCAGACGGAACCGACACACACTTGATGCTCGTCGACCTGAGGTCGAAAGGAGTAACCGGCAAAGCCGCTGAAGAAGCACTCGACTCTGCAGGAATAACTGCAAACAAAAACACGATTCCCTTCGATCCTGAAAAACCCTTCGTAGCCAGCGGACTGAGGCTTGGGACTCCTTCGGTGACCACAAGGGGGATGGGAACCTCTGAAATGGATAAAATCGCTCTTCTTATCGACAAGGCAATAGCTTCTATCGGAAACGAAATGGACCTCAAGTCGATAAAATCCGAAGTCAAAGAGCTGACTTCCTCCTTCCCTCTTTACACACAAAGGCAGGAAAGATGAAATACGTTCTTATAGTTGCCCTTATATTTTCAGTATCCGGATGCACCAAGGGTTCCAAACCGTCAAGCCCCGGCGCAGACTATACATCTTCAATGCTCGATTTTAGATTTTCCGACCGCGATGAATGGCTCGGGTTATACATCGCCGGAAACAAAGTCGGATATGCCGTATATTCCCTTGATACTCTTTCGGACGGGACTCTCTCCGAAAAAGAATTCATGTTCATGAGCCTCAAAGCCGGAACAAGAAACATGGAAATCTCGACAAAAGGCATAAGTTTCGGTTCAAAAGATGGTTATGTCGACAGCTTTTTTTACAGCATCATTTCCCGCGATCAGAATCTTTTCCTTAAAGGTATATACTTTGGCGACAGTCTTCTTCTCACATCTACTACCGACAATACCGAAGAGTCGAGAAAAATAGAAACAGGAAAACTGCCTCTGAATATGATAGAAGCTATTAGATTTTTCGGAGCGGAAAGTTCGGTGACCCTGGAAATTTTCGAACCGAGCACACAGGAAGTGGTAAGTATTGAAATAATCAGCAGAGGAATTGAGACAACTCCGGACTACGGTGATCTCAACCGTTACACGGTTGACCTCCTCGGAATTCCTGTCGATATATGGCTTGACGAAAACGACATGCTGATAAAACAGGAGATAACAGCTCTTCAGATGAAACTTGTTGCCGAGCCGAGACAAATAGCCGAAGACATGTCATCTGCCGGCCTCTCTCCGGACATCTACAGACAATTCAGGGTCAAAACGGACACACGCATCGACGATCCTTCATCTGTCAGAAAACTGCTGATAGTCGCCGAAGGTCTCGAGTTGGACGTCTCGTCGTTCAACCAGATCCAAATCGGAGAAACTCTGGAAATATTTGTCACAGATGAGATATCAGAAAGATCCTCTGTCCCAGATTCAGTCAAAGATTATCTCTTGCCATCTCCTCTTATTCAGTCCGACGACCCTAAAATAATATCCAAAAGTCTTGAAATTACACAAAACTTAGATTCTGCAAAAGACAAACTGACAGCTATAAACCAATGGGTTTTCAAAAATCTTGGAAAAGAACCGACTTTTACAGTCCCTTCTTCCGTCGATGTTTTAAACCAAATGAAAGGCGACTGCAATGAACACTCGACTCTTCTCTGCGCTCTTTTAAGAGCGGCCGGAATTCCTTCCAGACTCGCTGTGGGGGTTGTCTACGCCAATGATGACGGTTTTTATTACCACGCATGGTGCGAAGCATACATTGATGGTTGGGTCTCGGTTGACCCTACATTCGGACAAAATCAAGCCGACGCGACACACGTGACAATTTCCAGGGGGAACAGCGCCGAACAGGCTAAAATACTTACCGTGATGGGCAAGCTGTTCATAAAAGTTCTAAAAGTCGAATACTGATTTTCAGCTTTCAGACAGAAGTTTAGAACCTACCGCCCAGTTTTTTCTGTCGACCTCGTCAAAGACAACATATGTCGCGTTTGCAGGCTTTCCCGCTTCTTTTTCGAGAAGTTCGGCAATACCGCAGGCTATCTTTTTTTTCTGGTCTGTGTTGAGTTCTCCCGCTACCTTGACCTCGACAAAAGGCATTTTATTCTCCTTTCAACTTTTTTGGAAATACAGGACATCTTAAAAATCTATAAAATTAAAAGGGACGGTAACCGTTACAGGCGCGAGAGTCGTGTCCTCGAGTGAAGGAAATCTCCATTTTCGTACAAGCTCGATTATTCTTCTCTCGAAAGTTCCGTCATTAAGAGTTGAAGAGACCAGATATGCTTCTATGACTTCGCCGCTCGATGCTATCGTAATTGAAACGACCGCCTTGCCTCTCAAATTGGGATCAATTTCTCTGGCAGAATTAAACAGATGCTGGACAGATGAAAAATTTCTCGTTATCACTCTGCTTACGGATTCATTCGATCTCTGTGCCACCGTCTGAGGATCTCCCGTCAAAACAGGAGGATAAGAAAGTTCAACTCTCGTGCTGTGTGTCAGTTCTCCTCCAGCCGAAATAAAAGACAGAGCGCCTGTGTCGCTCCCGACAGTCGTCATGACACCCACCGAGCCGAGGGATTGGTTAGAAGAAACTGAACCGCCTAACAATGACACCGAGGAAGGATCGGCAAGTAAGTCCTGGATGGAAGCGTCTCCTGAAGAAAGACCTCCCTGGATAACGGAAGTAGTGGACAGTATCCTGAGAGCTCTCTGAACTCTGGGCTGGTTGTCGGAAACCCCAAAACCGGCTGTCATAAAGGCGTTTTCCGGGGAAACCGGAGAAGAATTGGCAAAAGACAAAGTGTTCGAGCCCAGTGGAATTTTGTTTTCTTTGGAATCGGCTCTCATTGCAAAAATCCTCTCGAAAACTTCATCGTCAGACATTCTCACCTTCCATTCGTAATAGGATTCAAGAGAAATCTCAAGCGGCGGAGACGGCAATAAACCCATGAGGAAAAACATTATTATCCATATAGATACGAGAGTCCCGATGATGCATGAGTTCAGGTTCTCTTCGTTTTTTCTCTCATAGGCTATCTTTTCGGTCATTTTATCGTGGGGCCTTTCGGCAAAATATCTAAAATGCGTTTTTTGGGATTCTGTATCTTCAGGTTCTGAAAGAATTTCAAGAAAAACATCTTTTGTCTGATTTTCTGTTACATCTTTTTCCAACAGTTCCTCGAGACAGAATATTTCAGAACCAATATCATGAACGTCGACGTTTTCCTCGGATATTTTGTCGTATTCTGCTATAAAATTGATTTCTCCGGCGGATTTCACATGCTTGAGGTCAGATTCGTGCTCGCTGGTTTCGGCAATTATACTGTTATTGTCCTTGATTCTTTGACCTTTACTTTTCCGGGAAACCGAAGCGTCGAGAAGTTCCAGAATGTCCTTTATCTCTTTTGAAATTCGGGGATCCTCTTTCATTTCATAAAACTCCATGAAAGCATTCTACCGGCTTTTTCCCCGTCTCTTCTGTAGGAGTGAAATATGCCGGGGTTGTGAAAAGTGCAAAGTCTTGAATGTATAAACTTAGTAATACTCAGTTTCCTCAGAATTACTTCAGCGCAAAGGCATAAATCGAGATGAAGCACACCGCCGGAATCCTTTTTCACACAGTCCGGAAAAAGATCTCCGACATCTTCTTTGACTACATAACAGTCCGGGCATATATGCGGATAGAATACACAATATGATTTTTTGGGATCGCCTCCCTTTTCTCTTAGCAGATCGATCCCTTTTTGAAGAATGCCGGAATGCAGACCTCTCCAACCGCAGTGAAATATTCCGAGAATTTTTCTATTTGGTTCATAAACAGAAACAGGCAGACAATCGGCTGTTCTGACCGCGATAGCAGTTTCTATTGATTCGGTTATAATTCCGTCGCATTCAAAGCAATTCTCTTCGGGATAAACAACGACGACTGAAGAATGAATTTGTTTTTCGGGGAAAACGATTTTTTTCGCTTCTGTTTCATTGAGAATATCGGAAGGCGCTGACTTAAAATTCCTGGTTGAAGTGTAAAAAACGCCACCCTCGATTTCGGCGATTTTAATAGCATCTTTCATCATTTTTCAATTCTAAGGTCTTTAATGTTTGCCTGAATTTTTTTTCTTCCGTTGAATATGTTCAAACTCAAGTTATAGATGACATCCCCCTTTTTCCCCACGACATCGTCCTTCATTCCGCCAAGCCCAAACCCTATAGAATCTACCTTGCCTCTTTTTGTCAGAAGAGTCATCTTCAAGTGCCTGCAGCCTACTTCCCTGACGTCCGTAAATGCGACTTCGCTGGCAAGAAAAAGAGGCTTCTCGTTGCAGTATCCGAAAGGAGAAAGTTTCATTATGTCTTCATAAAGCCTGAAGTCGTCAAAAGATGGATCATGCCTGTCAGAGACTTCCAAGGTTTTGTCAAAATCAACTTCATTTTTTGAATCGCATACAAGTGAAAAAAACCTTTCCTTGAATTCGCCGTAGCTTTCTTTTTTCAGCGTCACCCCCACCGCCTGGGAATGCCCACCGTAAGCCTCAAGGCAGTCAGAGCATTTTTCAAGGTTTTTTATCATGTCGAATTTTCTATTGTGGCTTCTTCCTGACCCTTTCAAAAATTCATCAGTTTTTTTCAAAAGGATCGCCGGTTTATTGTAACTCTCGCTCAGCCTTGAAGCTCCGAGTCCGAGTATTCCGAGGTGCCAATCACTTTTATCGAGTATTATTGCCGGTAAATCTTTTTCCGATAAAGACATCAGTTCATGCGCCTCGTTTTCAATTCTCTCCATTTCTTTTTTTCGCCAATCATTATAAGATTCGAGCTCTCTTGCAAAAACCGAAGCCGCCTTAAAATCCTCGAAAACAGAAAGAATTTCGAGAGCCGCGCTCGCGTCGCCTTTTCTTCCGGCGGAATTGAGCCTCGGTCCCAGAACAAAACCGAGATCGTATTCATCTGCCGAGCCGGGTTTTCTCCCTGCTATCAGAAGCAGGGATGTTATTCCGGCATGATTTTGTTCCGCGATTTTTTTAATGCCTTCCTT
>JAFGIG010000065.1 GCA_016929715.1 Caldifarciminota bacterium | reverse complement strand
GTTATCAGCCCAGGCTATGCCGAATAGTTTGATTTTTTAGTCTTTATCTGATATTTTCCCTAAAATATGTCCCTTTTGAAAATCGTTTTAGTTTTCTGCGTCATTTTCGCGGTTTCCAAATTCCTGAAAAATTGGATAGCCCTGGCAATATTTTCCGGAGCGCTCTTCAGCGGACTCTTTTTCGGCCATGGAATTTTCGGAACTCTTAAATCCTTTTTCTTGGGGTCGGTTTCGCAAAATGCCGTCTTTCTGGCTCTTCTCGTAACCCTGATAAGTATATTCAGCGGTGTTATGGAAGTGACGGGAACTCTCGAGAGGTGCAAAAAAGCTTCTGTCGGCATGTTCTCTTCGGGAAGAGCCGCAGGTGTATTCATGGCGTCACTCATAGGCCTTCTGCCGATGCCCGGAGGGGCGCTCTTCAGCGCGCCGCTTGTCAATTCGAGCATTGAAGGCAAAAACAACCCCGGGCTTCTTACAGCGCTCAACTATTGGTTCAGGCACGTCTGGGAATTCTGGTGGCCCCTTTATCCGGCGGTCATAACGCTTCTGGCGGTGACGGGATATGGAATGGTCAAATGGATGGTCAACACCTTCGTCTTTTCCCTGATAGCTGTGTTTCTGGGCTGGGCCTTCATATACAGAAAAGTGAGGACAACGAAAATCGTAAAGAAACATTTCCGGGTGGACAGGGAAACCTTTTCCGGATTCGCACCTCTTTTGACTGTAATAGTATTTGCGGTCCTCTATAAAACAGCTTTGTCTTTTTTAGGGATAGACATTCAGTCCGAACTCGTCATAATTCCGGCTGTTTTATTGGGCATTCTGGTCTGCTTGAAAGACTGGAAAAAAGAGATGAATCCGAGAAAAGCGCTCAATCCGGGAAGAATTATTCCTCTTGCAATACTGATAATGACTATCATGGGCTACAAGAAAGTAATAGAGGACGGAGGGGTCGCACAGGCAATAGCCCTCGACATACAGAACATGAATTTTCCCGTAATTGTGGTCTTCACCGCCCTGCCGTTCATTGCCGGCGTCATAACCGGAATCGCCATCGGATTCATCGGCGCGAGCTTCCCTCTGATAATTGACATGCTCGGCGATTTTCCGCAGTATTCTAAGACGGCGGTTCTTGTGCTTTCTTTCGGTTTCGGTTACGCAGGAATGATGCTCTCTCCTTTTCATGCCTGTATTCTTCTTTCAAAGGAATATTTCTGTTCGTCCTGGAAGGATATTTATAAATATCTTGCCGGCCCTGTCGCGTTCCTGACAGCGGCGTTTGTCCTCTATTATTTTTTGGTTTCCTTTGTATTAAATATTAAATAGCCCGTCTGTGGGAGAATATTCTTTTTATGAACAGGCAGGTTTTATTTTTACCTGAAAGACAATATAATTCTATAAAGCGAAAGTCTGATCCGGAAGGAGAGAAAAGATGAAAATTTTATTTATTATATCGGCTATTGCGCTTGCCCAGATATCGGACGAGGTTTTTCTCGTAACCATGAGGCAGAAAATGGCGGAAATAGAGCAGACGACGGTTTCTATGAGCGACCAGGCAAAAGACCTCGTGTTCAAGCTCGAATTGCTTGTCGAACACAGACAGCTGGCAAGAGCCATGAGGGATTCTCTTGTATCGAGGAGGGAGATAATTCTCAGGGATTCGGCGAGGCTTTCACAGACTTTTGAGAGGATATCCGCCAAAACTTCGGTTTACGACGAAATGCTTGCAGTCAAGATAAGAGAGTTATACAAGAGAGGAAATCCGTCCGCCATAGAAGTTTTCCTCTCCGAGGAGAGTTTTTCTGATTTTGTAAACAGCATGGAATACCTCTCCAGGACTGCAGAAGAGATGGCGCGGATAGTCAAATCGATGAGGACCACAAAATCACATCTACAGGCAAAAGTTGATTCGATGAATGCGATGATGGAAAGGCTCAACTACTTCCAGCATCAGCTGGAGATTATAGGCGAACAGATAGAAATTGACTCCCTCGACATGACGGCTCTCGCATCAAGGCTGGACTCTTCGATGGAAGCCCAAATGATCCTCAAAGAGGAACTCGCTCAGGCGGCAAACGATCTGTCGAGACAGGTTCAGGCTCAGGAGAGGTCGAGAAACATGACGGTGTCCATAGGCGGATCGTCTTTCAACCCCGTCACCGTCACCCAGACTCCTAACTATACGGCGGTCAGGCCTCAACAGGATCAGGGACTGCAGGTCAACCCCGACAATTTTTTTGAAAAGAGCAAAGGCTCGATTTCCTGGCCCGTCGAAGGAGGAAGATCTCTTTCTCATTCTGACGGGACATCCGGCAGTCTCGAAATCTACTCCCCCGTCGGGACTGAAGTCAGGTGCGTGGCGGACGGGACTGTTTTTTACGCCCAGAGGTTCGGGCTTAAAAACAGCGTCGTAATAGTCCACCACGGAGACGGCTACAGCACGTATTACGGCTCGCTTTCATCGCCCCTCAACGTCTCAGTAGGGCAAATTGTGAGATCCGGATATGCGCTCGGCAGTGTGGCAGAAAATGTCGGGGGAGACCCAAAGATGCAGTTCCAGATTAGAATCGGGGGAAAACTCGTAAATCCCCTCGATTATCTCTCCGGAGGAAACTGATTTCGTATTCCCTCAGAGGCCAGAAAGAAGCACTCGAATACCTCGAAAAGACGAGGAATGAAAACAAAATACCTTCCCTTTTTATCTTTTACGGACCCCGGGGAGTGGGAAAGACTACTTGCGCTTTCGAATTCGCCTCGGCGGTGTCCGGTTTAAACATAAAATCATGGGTCCATCCGGACCTTATCGTTGTCGCGCCTACCTCTTCTTCCGACGCCGACGAGGCGGAGGAGGAACTCAACGGTTATCTCAGAGAAGGAAAATGGAGAATTTCAGAATCCCCGAATCACACGATAAGAATATCTCAGATAAGAAGGGTTCAGCAGAAACTCTCGTTTATGCCTTATTCGGCAAAAAAAAGGTTCGTCATTGTCCTAGACGGCCACAGGATGAGAACCGAGGCGGCGAACGCTTTTTTAAAAACTCTCGAAGAACCGCCTTTAGACACTTCTTTGATAATGACAGTGTCTCATCTTTCCAGCCTTCTTCCCACGGTCATCTCAAGAGGCGTTCTTCTGAGATTCAAGCCTCTTGAGAGTGAAATAGTCGCTGAAATACTGCATCACAAACACGGGCTCGATGCAAAAAAGGCTGAAAAAATCGCCGCTCTCTGCGAGGGAAGCCTGAGCAAAGCGATTGAGCTGGCTTTCGACGAGGAAAAAAACGAAGCGAGAAAAACTTTTATCACGGCTTTTCTCTCTAAAGACATAAGCGGGATAGTTTCTTCGTGGCCCGTGAGAATCACAGAAAGAGAGCTTGTCTTCACAGTGATCGAGTCGCTTCACGCTCTTTGCGCGGATTTCATATCCGCTTCCAACGGCATTTCAAAAGGTTTGAGAAATCCCGATTTTGCTGATAGAATTCACGAATTCATAAAAGGCAAGGACTGCAGGTATTTTTTCAGGTGCGAAAAAGCATGCCTTGAAGCCGAGAGGGCTCTCAATCTTAATATTGATAACGGTTTGATAAGGGATTATATAATTGAAAAGACTCTGAAATGAACATTAAAGTAGATTTTGAGGGACACGGCAGGGCTGTCTGTGAATGCGATCTTCTGGTCCCGCCTGAAGAGGGCGACTTCGTCGTAGCTATCCGCCGTATCGGAGAGGAAGTCGGCAGAATAACCGACGTCGGAAAACACCTGAGCAGACTCGAACCAAAGGGCAGAATTGTCAGATATGCCACTACGCAGGACAAGATAAGATGGCAGGAGATAAGGGAAAGGGAGATTACGTCGCTTCAGCTGGCTAAGAATCGGGTCATTCATTACGGGTTACCCATGAAAATTGTCGATGTCGAATACGACAGCGAAGAGTCCAAGATTAGGCTGTTTTTTGTATCCGATGAAAGAATAGATTTCAGGGAACTCGTCAGAGATCTTGCAAAACACCTGCACTGCAGAGTCGATCTCAGGCAGATAGGTGTGAGGGACTACGCTACAAGACTCGGCGGCATAGGAGCATGCGGAAGGGAAACCTGCTGTGCGACTTTCTTAAAAGAGTTCAAGCCTATAACTCTGCAGATAGCCAGAGAGCAGAACTTAAACCTCAACACGCAGAAGCTTTCGGGGCTTTGCGGGAGGCTTATGTGCTGTCTCATGTATGAGTGTGAAGTTTACAAGGAAGCTTCGCAGTATTATCCGGAAATAGGCTCAAAAGCCAAAACAGTCGAAGGCGAGGAAGTGGAAATTGTGAGCACGCACATATACCAGAATTGCGTAACTGTCAAAACTGTCACAGGCGTGATGAAGACCATGCAACTTTCCGAGTTGGGGATGAAGAATCCCCCGTTTAACGAATAATTCTACCGGAGAACGAGACATGAAACATAAAAAAACTATAGTGACGAGCGCCCTTCCGTATGCCAACGGTCCTCTTCACATAGGGCATCTGGCAGGATGTTATCTGCCCGCAGATATTTACGTGAGGTATCTCCGCTCAAAAGGCGAAGATGTTATCCATATCTGCGGAACAGACGAACACGGCGTCCAGATAACCTTAAAAGCCGAGCAGGAAAAAAAGACCCCGAAACAGCTCGTCGACAAATATTACGGATTGATCCAAAAAGCCCTCAAAGACATCGGCATCGAATACGACAATTTTTCCAGGACGACGAGAAAAGTTCACATCAAAGAAACCCAGAAATTTTTCCTGAAGCTTCTCGAAAACGGATTTCTGGAGGAGATGGAGATAACACAGCTGTTCTGCGAAAAATGTTCGAGGTTTCTCCCCGACAGGTTCGTCGAAGGCGAATGTCCTTTTTGCTCCTCCGGCAGTGCCCGAGGAGACCAGTGCGAATCCTGCGGCAGATGGCTTGAACCTTCAATGCTGAAAAAACCCAGGTGCAAGATATGTTCATCGTCTCCCGTTTTGAGAAACACTAAACACTGGTTTTTAAAACTTGACGCCCTGACTGATAAATTGAGGAGCTGGCATTCGACGCATCCCGAGTGGAAAGACAACGTGACAAAATTCTGCAAGACATGGTTTGACGAAGGTCTGAACCCGAGGGCGATAACGAGGGACATTGACTGGGGAGTCCCCGTCCCGCTCGAGGATTCCCATGGCAAAGTTCTCTATGTCTGGTTTGACGCTCCTATCGGATACATCTCCTCGACTATGGAATGGGCGCGAGACGTCAAAAAACAGCCCGATCTCTGGAAAAAATACTGGCTCGAGGACAACACCCGCCTGATTCATTTCATAGGCAAAGACAACATAGTTTTTCACGCCATGGTGTGGCCCGGGATGCTGATGGCTCACGGAGATTTTATTTTACCCGATCAGATTCCTGCAAACGAATTTTTGAATATTGAGGGAGAAAAAATCTCCACGAGCAGAAATTGGGCTGTATGGGTTGATCAGGCGCTTGAGGTGTTTCCGCCCGACACTCTCAGATATGTCCTTGCGGCAACAGCTCCGGAAAATTCCGACGTCGATTTCACATGGCCTGAATTTCAAAGAAGGGTAAACGACGAACTCGCCGATGTCCTCGGGAATTTCATAAACCGAACGCTTGTCTTCATAGCCAAATACTACGGCGGAAAAATACCCCGACTCGACCCGTCATATCTCGACGCCGAAATCTTAAAGGAAATAGGGAATGCGCCGGAGAGGATAGGCGCTCTGTATGAAAGTTTTCAGGTCAAAAAAGCCGTTTCTGAATTCATGAAACTCGCCAGGACAGGAAATAAACTTTTTCAGTCCAGCGAACCCTGGGTTCTTGTGAAAGAATCCCCTGAAAAATGCAGGTCGGTGATAGCGGCATGCGCGGCTATAATGGACACGCTCGCCGCTGTTATAGAGCCTGTTCTGCCTTTTTCTTCAATGAAAATACTTAAAATGCTGGATCTGGAGAAAAGAAGTTGGAACCAAGGGGGGGAATTCAGGATACAAAAGGATCACGCTACAAAAAAACCCGAGATTCTTTTTTCTAAGGTAGAAGATGGAGTGATCCAAAAACAGAGAGACCTTCTGGGCAAGGAGAGAAATATGGAACAGCCGGAAAAAGAAAGAGCGAGTATTTTAGACATGGAAAAAATAGGGCTGAAAATAGGTTTGGTCAAATCGGTTGAAAAAGTTGAAAAATCAGACAAATTATATAAACTGACTGTGGATATCGGAAACGAAGAAAGGCAGATTGTCGCAGGACTTGTCCCTTATTACTCGAAAGAGGAGATTTTAGGCAGAAAAGTCGTCGTCGCAACGAACCTCGAAAAGGCAAAGATAAGAGGAGTCGAATCAGACGGAATGATTTTAGCCGCAGACGACGGTGAAACTGTTTCTCTTCTCTCTCTCGACAGGGATATCCCGCAGGGTTCAAAAATTAAATAGCTAAAACCGACAACGATTGACGGAGGATTCACGAAGAAATGAGACTAAAAAGAATTGACATATTCGGCTTCAAATCTTTTGCAGACAGAGTTTCAATAGATTTCGACGACGGCATAACCGGCATAGTCGGACCCAACGGATGCGGCAAATCCAACCTCATCGAAGCCGTAAGATGGGCTCTCGGAGAGCAAAACAGCAGGCTGATAAGGGCTGTCAAAATGGAAGAGGTGATTTTCAACGGCACAACAGAAAGACCTCCCCTAGCTTTTTCGGAGATAGACCTGACGTTTGAAGCGAAAGGAGAAACCCCGTCGCCGCTTGGTTTTCACGAGATTACTTTCAAAAGAAGAGTCAAAAGGGACGGTTTTTGCGAATACTTCATCAACCAGACGCCTTGTCTTTTAAGGGATATTATTGAAACTCTGAGGAACATCGGCATAACAAGCCGGAGCTATTCGCTGTTTTCAATAGACGCCATAAAACGCATTCTCGACGACGATTCTCAAGTCAGAAGGGATATGTTTGCCGAAGTCGCCGGAATAGCCAAATATCAGGCTCAAAAGAGCGTGACCCTGTCGAGGCTCAAAGACACGGAAGTCGACATCCAGCGCCTTGGTGATAAGATCGATGAAGTGAATACAAACCTCGCAATGCTAAAAAAAGACCTGCGGAAGGCGAACCATTATAAAAATCAAAAAAAACAATACGAAGAAAAACTTCTTTTGTTTTCGAGAAGAAAAAGAGACCAAATCCGAAAAGCCGAAGCGGCGATATCCGAAGAGATAGAAAAAAGCGCGGCTGAACGCCAGAGACTGGAAGAAGAGGCGAGAAAGGTCAGTTCAGAGGCGGACGAGCTGTGGACAAAAGAAGCAGAATTCATGGAAAAGCTTTCCTCTCTCAAGGAAAGGCTGGAAAAAGGGACGGCAGTTCATTCGCAGATGAACGCTGATCTGGCACAGAAAAAACAGGAACTGAAGTATTTAGGGGAAAAAATAACAGAGCAGGAAAAAGAGTTGACAGATTCTAAAAACGCAATTCCTGCCCTGAACGAAACACTCGCCGGGCTGAAGGAGAAATACGAAGAGTGCCTGAAAGATGAAAAAGAGAAAATAGAAAAGAAAAATCAGCTTCTTTCCGCCCTCGTGAACGAAAAAGCCCAGATAGAGAAGCTGAAACAGGAACTTTCCCAAAGGATTGATGAAAAGGAAAATACTGTCGCCGAAGACAATTTCCTGCAGAGGGAAATATCAGTTTTAGCCGAAAAAAAGGCAGTAAAATCCGACTATTTAAGAAAATTATCTGAAACTGCAGAGAACAGAAAAATAGAAAAAGAAACTGCCCAGGAAAAACTAAGATCCTGCAGGGAGGCGATAGGGAGGCTCGACGGCGAGGAGAAAAACCTGTCTGCTCTAATTTCAAGCCTTCAGGAGAAAAACTCCGGGCTCGCTTCCGAGAGAGAAAATCTGACGTCTCTTGTCTCGTCTCTTCAGAGCGAGCTGGCGTCATGTGAGTCGGAACTCGCGATTTTAAGTGAACAACAGGAAGATCTCGAGGGATACGACGAGGCGACTAAATATTTCCTTAAAAAATACGGGCTCGAAACCTTAAATGAAATTATTAAAGTGGACAAAGGGTATGAACTTCCTGTTGAAATAGCTCTCGCATCGGCACTCGGCGCGGTCATACTCGACGGGAGCAGTCTCCAATCGAGAATTGATGAACTCGAAAGAGAAAACAAAGGAAAAGGTTGGTTTCTGATTAAAGACGGCAAAATTGCGAATGAATCGAAGGATTTACCCCAAGGACTCGATTCGCTGATTTCTCATGTCCGATCCGACGACGATTACGCCTCTTATTTTCTGAAAACACTTCTTGAGGGCTGGATAGTAGTAAATAAAAGAGCCGACATCCCTGAGATGTCAAAAAAACATCCGGACATTGACATAGTAAGCCTCGATGGCCATTCGGTCAGAAAAAGAATACTCTATTCCACCGCCGGTCAGAAAGCGAGAATGCTCGGAAGAAGGGAAAGAATAGAAGATCTGTTTAAACTGAAAGAAGCCCTGAAGGAAAAAATCGGTGGGACGGAAGAGCGCAGGGAAAAAAACAGAATATCTCTCGAAGATGTCAACAAAACGCTCGGCGACAAAGCGGACACATTGAAGATGACTGTCGACAGAAAATCCACCCTTCTGACGGAAGAGAAAAACTATAAATATAAACTAGAAGTTTTTGAAAAAAACGATGCCGAGGAGGCGCAGGAAGAAAAACTTCTGAAGGAAGAATTAAACGAGGCAGAGGAAATTTTTAGAGAAAAAAATAAAAGGCAGGCAAAAATTATAGTCGAGCTGGAAAATCTCGGGTCTATAATCGAATCCGTGAAATATACCCTTGCTGAAGCCGAAAGAAAGATAGAGCCTTCGCTGGCTCGTATTTCCGACATAGAAACCGAAACGGCGAGAATAAGCGAAAGGAAAAATTCGCTTGAAGAAAAAATAGGGGATAAATCAAAGGAGATTGTCATAGCCGAAAAAAGGCGGCAGGAACTCATTGAATCACTTTGTAGAGGAAAGGAAACGGCAAAAGAAGAAGAATCAAAAATACACTCCCTCCATGCGAAAAATAAGGAAACCGAAAATGCGATAGAGGAGCTGAAAAAAGAAGCCGAATCCCTTCAGAACGGCATAGAGGCAATAAGGAAAGGCTTGAGAACTGCCGAAGAAAAGAGCAGGGGACTCGAGACCAAGAAGACGGAATTAATGGATGCCGCAGGCTCTTACAGCGTTAATATGGCGGATCTAAGGGGTGAGATGAACAGCATAGCAGGAGAGCTGGAAACAGCTTTCGGCATTGGAGTCGAAAAACTCGACGAAATAGATCCCGAAGGCGAGGAAGTCTCAAAAGAAGACATTTTCCGGATAAAATCGAGACTCATGACTATGGGATCTGTCAACGAAAACGCTGAAGAAGAATACGCTGAAATCCTCGAGAGGTTCAACTTTCTCAATACCCAGAGAGACGACCTCGAAAACACTAAAAAAGGACTGAAAGAGACAATAAACTCCATTGATAAAGTTGCGAGGGAAAAGTTTTTAGAGACGTTTGAAGCCGTAAGAGAGAATTTTAAAAATATTTTCTCGGTTCTTTTCAATTCAAAAGACGATAGCGGAGCAGATTTTCAGGCGGATCTGCAGCTCGAATCGGAAAAAGATCCTCTCGAATCAGATATTAAAGTCCTCGCAGTTCCGCCGGGAAAAAAACTCAGCACCACAAGATGGCTGTCCACAGGAGAGCAATCATTCACTGCCCTGAGCCTTCTCTACGCGCTCCATCAGATAAGGTTTTCACCGCTTGTGGTCCTCGACGAAGTTGACGCGCCACTGGACGATTCAAACGTCGAAATCTTCATAAGATTCTTAAAAACAATCGCGCTTGAATCGCAAGTCGTCCTCGTCACACACAACAGGAGGACCATGGAATTTTGCCAGGGATTATACGGAATAACAATGGAAGAAAAAGGCGTAAGTTCGGTCGTATCCGTAAACCTCGAAAAGATAGATGAATTTTTGGGAGAAGATAACTAAAACCGCTTCAGAAAAAAGCGCGTCCCTGACCAGAAGCTTGAAAAAAATAGCCGGATCAAGGGGGAAACTCAGCGACGAGGAAATTTCTTCGCTCGAAGAAGCTTTGATTACTTCTGATATGGGGCATGAACTTGCATTAGAGCTTATTAAAATAGCAATGTCTAAAGACCCGGATAAGATATACGAGAGCATAAGAAGTGAACTTGTGAAAAAACTCGAAGTTCCCGCAAAAACAGCCCCAAAGGCTATTCCTTATGTTATTATGACAGTGGGGGTTAATGGGACGGGCAAAACGACAAGCTCGGCAAAACTAGGCAAACTGCTGTCAGACAGGGGCAGGAAAGTAATCTTTGCCGCGGCGGACACATACAGGGCGGCAGGGGTCCTGCAGCTTCAGATTTGGGCTGAAAAACTCGGGATCGACATAGTCAGCGGGTATGAAGGAGGTGATTCCGCCGCCGTAGTCCACGACGCCCTCGAAGCCGCGGTATCGAGAGAGAAAGATGTTCTGATAATCGACACTGCCGGCAGACTGCATACAAAAGTTAACCTGATGAATGAACTTTTAAAAATTGACAAGGTCTTAAAGAAAAAGAATCCCCTTTACCCGAATGAAACTCTTATTGTAATGGACGCAACAACAGGGCAGAATGCAGTGTCTCAGGCAAAGATATTTTCCGAATTTTCGTCTTTGACAGGGATAATTCTAACCAAATACGACGGAACGTCAAAAGGGGGGTGTATATTTCCCATTGTTGAAAAAATGAAGATTCCCGTCAAATATCTCGGAATCGGAGAGTCAGAAGATGATTTTGAAGAGTTTGATCCCCTGAAATTCGCAGGAGCTCTGCTTAAATGAGTCCTTACCTTAAATTTTTAAAAACTTCTCTGCGATATTGGCCCAAAATAATCGCCGGACTTTTTTTTATGTCCCTTTTCGTAGTGCTGTCGGGCATGTCCATAGGCATGCTCTATCCGATAGCCCAAAAAATCCTTGTTGCTCAGCCTGATGTTTCATACGAGGAAAACCCCATTTTGCCCCAGATAGGAGATTATTTGACCTTTTCTTTGAGACAACTCCGAAAAGAAGGGTATGAAGCTTTTTTCTCGGCGCTGAAAGCAGGTTTGGACGAGTTCCTTCTGAAAAATTCTCCTTTGAGAATTTTAAGAGCGGTTATTACTGTGGCGTTTTTCATCTTTCTCTTAAAATCCCTTGTCGATTACCTTCACAGACTGATTTTTGCCGATGTCGAGCAGAGTGTCATTAAACATTACCAGGAGATGATTTTCGACCATTATTCCGAAATGTCGATGGATTTTTTCCAGAAATACAGGATAGGAGAGCTGACATCGAGGATCACTTCCGATGTCAGCCTCGTAGGCTTCACTGCCCTCGGAGCTTTGATAGAGATAATAAGGAACATTCTTTTAGTAGTTTTTTATCTCGTCATCGCGATAGCCATAAATTTTCAACTGACCCTGATAGCCTGCGTGTTTATACCTATAATGTCTTTTATTTCGAGGTGGATGACCAAGAGGATAAGAAAATACATAAGCAGAACGCAGGACACTTGGGCTCTCGTCAATTCCAAAGTCCAGGAAATCGGCACAAACATCAAAGTCGTTTTGTCTTTCGGAACTTTTGAAAGAGAAAAAAAATCTTTCAGAATCCTTACAGGAGCCCTCAAAAAAAATAATTTCAAGCGAATCGGAATAGATTCACTCACGAGACCGGTCAGCGATTTTCTCAACATGGCGGTGGTTCTTTTTTTGATCTGGATAGGCGGCAAAATGATAATCGAAAAGACTTCTGGATTTTCCCCGGCGGCTTTTTTTGTGTATCTGGGGGCTGTCCTTTCACTCATGCACCCTGTAAAGGTAGTCGTTCAAAAATGGAACGAACTGCAGGGAGCGCTCGTCGGGCTTGATAGGATATATTCTATTCTCGATATAGAACCGAAGATAAAAGATTCCCAGGAAGCTGTGGAAAAAGAAGATTTTCGGGATGAGATATTTTTCGATTCGGTTTGCTTTTCATACGTAGAAGGAAAAGACGTCCTTAAAAATTTGACGTTCAGAATAAAAAAAGGTGAGACTGCGGCTTTGGTAGGTAAAAGCGGAGTCGGAAAGACGACGGTTCTCGAGCTTATGATGAGATTTTACGACCCTTTGTCGGGAGCAATTTACATCGACGGAATTGACATAAAGAAAATAAAGATAGCGTCTCTCAGGAAACTGATAGGATCGGTCAGTCAGGATGTTCTGCTTTTTTACGATACAATAGAAAATAACATCGCCTACGCCAAAGACGACGCAGACTGGGAGCAGATCCAAAAAGCATCGAAAATTGCCAACGCGGATGAATTCATCAGAGATCTTCCTCGGGGATATGATACTATTGTCGGAGAGAGGGGCACTCACATCTCCGGCGGGCAGAGGCAGAGGATAGCAATAGCGAGGGCGGTTCTTCAGAATCCAAAAATCCTACTCTTCGATGAAGCCACCAGCTCTCTTGACAACGAGTCGGAGAGAAAAGTCCAGGAGTCGATAGACAATCTGCTCAAAGACAGAACTGCGATAGTCGTAGCGCACAGGCTTTCGACAATAAAAAACGTCAAAAGGATATTCGTAATGCAGGAAGGCGCTGTAGCAGAAAGCGGATCGCACGACGAACTCTACGAGAAAAAGGGCATTTACAGACAATTATACGACAGCCATGAGCTCCTTGAGACCTGATGTTCTCTTTGGTTTGACCCCTGTGTTTATTTGGTGTAATTTAACTTAAAGAGGAGAAAATGACACAAATAGATAAGGCTAGAACGGGCGAAAGCAGTCCCGAATTGTTGAAAGCTTGCGCCAATGAAGGCCTTGACGCAGAGCATTTGAGAAAAAATTTAGCACAGGGTTTTTCTGTTCTTCCAAAAAACAGACTCCACAGCCTCGATTTTCCCAAACTGATTGGCAAGGATTGCCCCGTAAAAGTGAATGTCAACATAGGAACTTCAAAGGGTTATTCGTCTCAAACAGAAGAAATGGCAAAAGCGAAAATCTCTTTTGAATACGGGACTGACGCGATAATGATACTTTCCACTTGGGGCGACCTCAGAGGAATGAGAAAGGAACTTGTTGAATTGAGTCCTGTCCCTGTCGGGTCTGTTCCTATATACGATGCGGCTGTAAAGGCTTTCACAGAGAACAGGAAAGTGATAGATTTTTCCGAAAAAGACTTTTTGGAAATGGTTCTCATGCACGCCGAAGACGGAATAGATTTCATGACGATTCACGTCGGAATCACTAAAGACGTGCTCAAGAAAGTTAAGAATTCAGAAAGAATCCTCAAAGTCGTCAGCAGGGGAGGCGCGATAGTCTCAGGTTGGATGATTTCAAACGGACTTGAGAACCCTTTTTACAGAAATTTCGACGAGATACTTTCCATAGCAAAAGATTATGACGTCACTCTTAGCCTCGGCGACGGAATGCGTCCGGGGGCTGTCGCCGACGGAACCGACCCTCAGCAGATAGAGGAGCTGTTCGTCCTCGGCGAACTCGTTGAGAAAGCCAGAAAAGCCGGAGTTCAGGTCATGGTGGAAGGACCCGGGCATCTTTATCTTGACCAAATAGAGATGAACGTCAAGCTTGCCAAAAGGCTGACTTATGACGCGCCGTTTTTTGTCCTCGGACCTCTCGTCACTGACTGCGCGCCCGGGTATGACCACATAGTCGGCGCAATAGGCGGAGCTCTTGCCGCCTATCACGGAGCGGATTTTCTTTGCTACGTGACTCCTGCAGAACATGTCAGCCTTCCCGATGCCGAAGATGTCAAAGAGGGCCTGATAGTATCAAAGATAGCGGCTCAGTCAGCCAATTCGGCGAGAAATTTTAATACATCCGTTGAAAAGGAAATACTCATGGCAAAAGCGAGGAAGGCTTTTGATTGGGAAAAAGAATACGCCCTTTCAGTTGACAAAGGCGAGAAAGCAAGATCTCTGAGGGAAAGAAGGCCTTACGATGGCGAGGGTTGTTCTATGTGCGGGCCTTTTTGCGCGTTAAAGATACTCGAAGATTCTTTCGGAAAAGAAGATAAAGACACTGCAGAGCAGGATTAAACAGCGCGGAGAATGATATGGCTGAAGAAAAAACCTGGACGAACAAAATCGGAAAACTGCCGGCTGGCACAGACGAATTTCTATCTGTCTATACAGCCATAGGCGAAACTCCTTCGGGAGCGGCGGTCTGTCTGATAATCGCCTTGATAGAATATTCAAAAAACGAGGAGACAGGCAAGAAAATGCTGTCAATGCTCATGGATCCTTCACGACTCGTCAAAAGAGGGGACGATATAAAAGAGCTGTTCCAGTCTGATCTAAAGTTTATATCTATGCAGTCAAAAGGGAAAGAATATATGTTCAGGTCGTATATTTCGGGGACTTCACCTGAAAATTCGTATGAAATTGAAAAGATGCCGGCGGTTTTCGAGTTTTCGAGCAACAAATACAGCGACGCGCAGGGAGATAACAAATATAAGCTGTTCGTCAAGTCCTCGGGCGCTGCCTCCCCCAGGCCTGTGACTCTTTCGAGGCAGGCAGACGGATACTGGAAAGTTTTTGAATACAGCAGTCTCCTCCTCGACATAAAAACCCCCCTGAGATAAAAATTACTTCGTGGT
>JAFGIG010000064.1 GCA_016929715.1 Caldifarciminota bacterium | reverse complement strand
GGGATATCTTATGAGGACAGAAACAGCAGGTTCCCACTCGGCGCACATCCTGACCGGCGCGACCGGCGGGTCTGTCGGAACGATAGGGTCTCTGAGCATCAGAGGGTAGTATTCAGGAAGAAGAGGCTTAAGAGGTCCGGGGTCGTGAGAGGGATGAAAGACTGCAGTGCCGTCTATCTCGTAACTAGAATCCCCCCGCGTGAATGGGTTTGAGTTTTCTGTCCTTCCGTCAGCCGGATAGGCAGAGATACAAATCAAGAGAGAGATGAGCAAAAGCATTTTACCTTCCTTTTAACTTTTCAAATTCATATTTTAGTCTTTCACTCAGAAAAAAATATCTTTTCATCGATCTGTCGTTTGCAAGAGCTATGTGCATGGCTTTTTTGTCTCCGACGAGTATGACCATGTCTTTACCGCGGGTCACTGCCGTGTATAGAAGGTCTCTTGCAAGCATCATGTAATGGCTCGAATGAACTGCCGCTACGACTGCGGGATATTCAGAACCCTGAGATTTGTGAACTGTCACAGCGTATCCCAGGACGAGATTATCTCTTTTTTCTCCCTCGATTTCAACGGTTTTATATGAAAAATCGACTGTTGTGGAATACTCTCCCGCCCGGGTCACTATTCCCGTATCTCCGTTGAAAATCTCGAGGTCGTAGTCATTTGAGACTTGCATGACTTTGTCTCCTGCGGCAGGCCTTTTGTCTCTCCCCGGGTTGAGAATTTGTGCTATTCTCAAATTCAGCTCTCTTGTCCCCGATGCCCCTCCGTTTACAGGCGTTATGACCTGAACACTGGAAAGAGTTTTTGAGCCGTATTTTTTTTTCAGTTCAACTGCGGCTATCCTGACCGTTTCAAGCGCTGTCTCTTCGAGACTTTGTCTGTTGACAAAGACAAAATCATCTCCATTGAACTTCGGCATAATTCCCCTTAATATGCAATCAGCTCCCTTGATAATACCGCTCTCTCCTCTCTGCCTGAATACCTCACCGAGCCATAGAGTTGGCATTAAACCGCACTCGGCTATGTCTCTGAAAAAATTTCCGGGTCCGACCGGGGGCAGTTGGTTTGCATCGCCGACGAAAACTATTCTGCTGTTTCTGCCGACTGCCTGAAGGAGGCTCAACGCGAGATAGATGTCTATCATGGAACTCTCGTCTGAGATTATCAGAGCGTCGTCTATTCTGTTCGTTGAATTATACCTGAAAGTTCCGGTTGCAGGATTGTAGTTCAGCATTCTGTGGATCGTCTTCGCTTTTGCCCCCGTCACTTCTTCCAGCCTTTTCGCAGCTCTTCCTGTCGGAGCGCAGAGTTCGACTCTGCCCTTGAAATTTGAAATTATTTGTTTTATCAGAGTTGTCTTTCCAGTCCCGGGCCCGCCGGTGACTACGCTAACTGGAGATATCTGGATGTTTTCCGAAGCCACTTTTATGTTTAGATCATGTTTTTTCTCTGCTTTGAGCCGACAATGAAAATTTTTTTCACTTCCTAATATTCTCATTATCTCAGCGCATACTGATCTTTCCGCCCTTTCCAGGGAAAAATTATAAATATATTCGGTTCCTGAAAATACAGCGGATCTTAAAAGTGCCGAGCCGACCATTTCTTCTAAAACTTTTTTTACTTCGGCTTTCCCGGTTCCCGTGATTTTTGACGATTCACAGACGAGGTCTTCTCCCGGCAGGCAGGTGTGCCCTGAGGACGCGGCATCGGAAAGAACATACCCCAGAGCCGAACGTATCCTGAATCGCGAATTTTTCGGAATTCCCATCCCCAGAGCTATCGAATCGGCTTTTCTAAATCCTATGCCTCCGACTATCTCAGACAGGATATACGGGTTTTCTTCGACGATTCCGACGACATTTTCCGGACCGAGTTCTCGTGAAATATTATCCGCCATTTTCGGACCGACGCCGAATTTCAAAAGATAAATTAAAACCTCTCTTCGGGAAGAATCCTCTTTCCACTCACGGATTATTGCTTCGGCAGCTGTTTTTTTCAGCCCCTTGATCTTTTTGAGCTTTTCGGGATGATTTTCGATGACTTCAGCTGTTTTTTCGCCGAAGGTGTTTATGATTTTCTCGGCTGTTTTTTTCCCGACTCCTTTTATCCTGCCGCTCGAAAGAAACGCCGATATGCCTTTTGCTGAAGTCAATGATTCCGGGAAAGCCGAATATATCTTAAACTGAAATCCGAATTTTTGGTTGACAACCCAATCGCCGCTGAGCTTATAAATCCTGCCCTCGGCAGGCACCGGTATTTTCCCTGAAGCGACGAAAATGGACGAGTCTTCTCTTTTGAATTTCGCTACAGCAAAGGTTTTCGCCGTGTTTTCGAAAATCAGTTTTACGAGTTCGGCTTTAATCTGCATAACATACAATCCGGCAAAAAACACTTAATGCCGGCAGGAAAACCTTATGAAGATGGCTAAAGCGATGCGGCGGCGAGAAAGTCCTCCATTGAATACAAACCGGCTTTTTGTCCTGCAAACCACAGTATAGCGTCTATTGCGCCTCTTGCAAAAACTTCTCTCGAAACAGCCCTGTGATGAAATTCAATGAGCTCTCCGTTCCTCGCAAGATATATCCAGTGGTCTCCGGGTATATCTGCGGCTCTTATAGCGTGAATTTTTTCTCGCGCAGTTCCCGATGCTTCCGCCAGTAAAAGAGCAGTGCCGCTCGGCGAGTCTTTTTTCTCCTTGTGGTGAGCCTCTACGATTTCGATGTCGAACGATTTCAATATCTCAAAATTTTCTTTAAGCGTTTTTTTTATGAGGTTAATTCCGACGGACATGTTCGGCGAATAGAAAAGAGGTATTTTCTCCGCCGCTTCCTTCATTTTGTCCTTTTGCGCAACAGTAATACCTGTAGTCCCCGAAAAAAAAGAATTTCCGCATTCACAAGAAACTTTAAGCGCTCTTTCGAAACCGGCCGGAGAAGAAAAATCGACTACCATTTCACCGGGACGGCATATTTTTATTTGGTTGCCGGCGTCATGAGCAGAACACAGGCTGAATCTTTCATCATTTCGGAGAATACCGGCTAAAAGAACTCCCATCTTGCCGTCTGAGCCGTTGAGAACTACGCTTATTTTATCTTTTCGAATCAGGATACAAATCTTTCAAGCAGTTCTTTGACTGCTCTGAATTCGGTTGTTATAGCCGTCACTTTCATGTCTTTTTTTTCCTCGTCAATTTCCATCTTGTCAGATCGCTGTATGCTGTCAAGATAGGCGTTACCCGTGGCGTTGTCGCTCGAAGGACTCCAGCCCTTGAAGGACGTCTTCGGCTTGTAGAGAATCACTTTGGCTCCCCAGTCGCTGAGGCTCCTGACATAATCGCCTGTCCTGGAAGTCAAAATGATGACCTGTTCTGATTTAAGGGAATCTTTGTCGAAATGAGATATCATATAGGAAGGATTCGGATTTTCGAGCCAGGCTTTTTCATAAACTCTGACTTGTCTGTATATATTTTTTATTTTCATTTGTGCTATCAAGTCTTCGACGTATTTAGGCTGAAAAGCGACGAAGACTATTTTCAGATTTTTTATTTTTTTTATCTCTTTCAATTGCGGAATTGAATCTTCAAAAAAAGCGACATAGGACAGGTAATTTTTCTTTATGTCTTTATTTATCTTGCCTTTGAGCTGGTCCCAGTTTTCCTTCCCTAAAAGCCTGGTTCCGAGGATGTTGAAAGGAGGTCCTTTTCTTTTTTCCCTTATCAGGGCTTCCCTCATAGCCAAAAGTCTCGGAAAAGTTATGGTTTTGCCGAGTTCACTAGCCCTTTCCCACATTCTTTTGTAAATATAGGCATAAATTTTGTCTTCATTTATAAGGGTGTTCTCGAGTTCTATGAAGAGCCAGTAAGTTCTCATTCCTTTTTTTAAGAATTCCCCGCTCAATTAAAAGGTTTTCAGACTGTTTTTTGGCCCATGGAAAAGCCAGGTGCCGCTTAAATAACGTAAATTAGAGATATTAAACCAAACACAATAAAGTTTGACATCTGCATTCTAGCATTTTTATGCCTTTTTGTCAATGTCTGTGAAAAAAAGGGCAAACTTTCCGTAAATTTTACGGTTTTGAAGCCTAACTGCCCTTAAATTTCTTTATTACAAATCTTTACTAAACTGATCTCAGTTTTTTTCCCAGTATTCCGAGCCCCTTCCGTCTGACCCGTAAAAAGCCCAGGTTCCTTCATAATCTGAACCGGATAACTTCATAAGTGAGACGCCCAGTGTATTGAAAGACTCATCCGTCCAGCAGCAGACGAAAAGATTTCCGTCTGCGACGGCTATGCCGTCATAGCTGAAATCTTCGAATATCCATGAAATTGAGTACACATCGTCCATTTTTTCTATTTGAAGGCCGCATGTGTAGTCACTGCCGTCCGGGTTTGTTCCCTCCACGCTGTAAGATTTAGCGGGAGTGTCCGATGGCGCTCTAAGCGTATAGATCTCGTCGTATCCGCTCGAAGGAAGACCGTTTTTATATGCGTTTTCGTATCCGCGAAGACCTGCCCATGTGGCCCAGTATCCTGTAAGATAATTTGAACCTACGCGGTATATAACAACGCCCATATCTGTGTTATTCTCATCCGTGTATGAAACCGCCAGATAATCGCCTACGAGGACGCCGACACCAATGTAATACTCTTCGCCTCCGAAAATCCAGTTGACTTCGAAAGCGTCTTCGTGGTCTATGATCTCAAGTTCGCCTCTGTATTCATTATCCCCGTTTGTCCCCCATATTTCGTAGAGACCTTCAATTGAAGACGCAAAAGCACTGGCTGAAAAAAACACTGATGCCGCAATGAAAATTGCCAAAACTGAAATCTTCATTTTCCCTCCTTAGTCAGATTAAAAATTCTATCAAATTACAATTCTATCGAAATCAACGTTTTTTGAACTAGGGTTCAAGCCCAAACCACGAAGCTATCGTGGGCAGATTCTGATCCACTGCATAAGCGACAAACTCAATATTGCTTATCAGGTCTTTTTTCGTCACAAGATGAAACGGCATCTCTATCTGCATGAAAAGATAGTCTTCTTCAGACAGACCGAGTTTGAGCTGGTTCATCTGATAATTTGCAAGAGCCACCTGCTTAAAAGCGTCACCGGGATAAGTGGATGGAATCTCAAAAAGAGGGGTCATTATCAAAACCCATTTATCTTCAACCGTCAGTATTCCTATGTTTATAGTGCCGCCGTAAGTGGAAGAATAAGGGACAATCCAGGTATTTTCATCTGGTTTTTCAAAAAATATGCTGTCTGAGTCGAACCAGTCGGAAATAGGATGCGCAAAAAAGACCACCGGCAGGAAAAAGAATCCCATGAATAAAATTTTTCTCAAATTACCTCCATTAAAATGTTGACATAAAAATTAAATGACTACTCGCATAAATGTTCCATATAGCCGCTTTGCTGTCAATTGCTAAGACGTTTCTCGAATTTAAGTATTGACAAAATAGTCAAAAAAAAATAAAATCATCACTTGTTAAATACGGGCGGTTAGCTCAGTTTGGTTAGAGCGCTTGCTTGACATGCAAGAGGTCACAGGTTCAAGTCCTGTATCGCCCACCATATAATGCCGTTTATCCGGCAATTGTTCAGAGAAATTCAAGGAGAATATATGAAGGCTTATGAGATATTGAAAAACAACGATTACTCGGTTTTTTGCGAAGGAGAACCGATAGATCTCGACGAAGAAGTCCCCGACGGGTCTTGTTGCGTATCTGTGGGATTTTCAGATGACAGGTGCCGAAAAGTTTTCTGGCATTCTGCTTCTCATGTTCTCGCACACGCCGTCTTAAAGCTTTTCCCGGAAACAAAACTCGGAATCGGACCAGCTGTCGAAGAAGGGTTCTACTACGATTTCATACCTCCAAGACCCTTCACTCCCGAAGACCTCATCCTCATTGAAGAGGAAATGAAAAAAATAATCGCTGAAAACCTCAAAATTTCCAAAAGCGTAGTGGATAGAGACGAGATGATAATGATTTTGAGAAGACAAAATCAGGATCTGAAAATAGAACTCGTCGAAGAACTGGAAGGCCCGCTGAGCTATTATTCTCAGGGCGATTTTCTGGATCTCTGCAGAGGACCTCATCTTCGTTCCACAGGTGAAGTTGGACACGTCAAGGTTTTGAGCGTGGCGGCTTCTTACTGGAAAGGCGATGAAAAAAACAAGTCAATGCAGAGAGTTTACGCCATTGCCTTCCCCTCAGCGGAAATGCTCGAGAAACATCTGGAAAAACTCGAACAGGCTAAACTCAGAGACCACAGAAAAATAGGCAGGGAAATATTCAGCATAGAAGAAGAAGGAGGGCAGGGGCTTATTTACTGGCATGAAGCCGGAAGCATAATCAGGGAAGAGATAGAGAATCTTTGGATAAACGAACACAGGAGAAGAGGATACGGTTTTGTCAGAACTCCTCACATAGCAAGATCCGAACTCTGGAAACAATCCGGACATCTGGATTACTACAGTGAAAACATGTTCTTTGTCGAAGACGGCGAGTTCGTCCTAAAACCGATGAACTGCCCTGAGCATATCCTCATCTACAAAAGAAACCAGAAAAGCTACAGGGATTTACCCTATAGAATTGCTGAATTGGGAACTGTTTACAGAAAGGAAAGATCCGGAGTCCTCCACGGAATGCTCAGAGTCAGAGGATTTACCCAGGACGACGCGCACATCTTCTGCACTGCTGACGGGATTGAGCAGGAGATAACCGGCGTCCTCAATCTCGCTCTCGGATGGATAGAGAGATTCGGATACGAAAAATACTCAATTGAACTGAGCCTTCGGAACCCCGCCGCGAAAGAAAAATACGCGGGCGACGATGAAACCTGGATTATAGCTGAATCCGCCCTTAAATCCGCGCTCGAAAATAACGGGCTTCCTTTTAAGGAAATGCCCGGAGAGGCGGTTTTCTATGGTCCTAAAATCGACTTTAAGCTTTATGACGCCATCGGAAGATCATGGCAGGGAACTACCGTTCAACTCGATTTCAATTTGCCAAAAAGGTTCGGTCTTTACTATATAGACTCTGAGGGCAAGGAAAAAACCGTAACAATGATACACAGAGCCATCATGGGCTCCGTAGAACGGTTTATCGGCGGACTCATTGAGCACTATTCCGGCAAATTCCCTTTCTGGCTTTCTCCGGAGCAGGTGCGTATAATACCCATAACTTCCGAACAGCAAGAAGCGGCTCAGAAACTTCTCTTATCCCTCAAGGAAAGCGGCATAAGGGCTCAGGTAGATTCGAAGAACGAAAAGATAGGACATAAGATAAGAGACGCCGAGACCTCTCACATCCCTCTGATGGCTGTAATAGGAAAAAAAGAACTGAAGAGCAATTCAGTTTCCCTAAGAGAATCCGGAGGCAGAGAAATAGGTTTGATGTCTTTTGAATCCCTGATAGAATTAAGTCTGAAAAAAATTGAAGAAGGAAGAAAAAAGCTAAACAAATAAGGAGGTAGCTATTACGTCTTCGCCGAAAGGTTATAGAAATGTTCAGGTCAATAATTCAATCAAAAGTCCGACAGTTAGAGTCGTGGACGAAAACGGAAAATACATAGGAATTATGGATATAAAACCGGCTATAGAGATCGCGATCGAAAGAGGCTATGATCTTGTAATGATTTCTGAAAGCGCCACCCCCCCTGTCTGCAGAATAATTGACTTCAGCAAATTCAAATTTGACGAGAAAAAGAAAATGAAGGAAGCTCAGCACAAACAGACTACTATAAAAGTGAAAGAACTGAGAATGAGGCCGGGCATAGACGAACACGATTACAAAGTCAAACTTGAAAAAGCAAAATCCTTTCTTACATACGGCAAAGACGGAAAACAGACAAAATCTCCTCTTTCCAACAAGAAAAACAAGGTAAAATTCATGGTCAGGCTCTTCGGCAGGGAAATGGCCCACGCGGAGCGAGGAATGGCAGTACTGAATAAATTCATCGAAGACTTAAGCGAAATTGGAACAGTAGAACAGAATCCTATACAGGAAGGCCGCATAATCAGCATGATTATCTCGCCTAAAAAAACGGAGGGCAAAGGAAATGCCAAAACTTAAAACGAACAAATCTGCAGCCAAAAGGCTTAAAATCACAAAAAGCGGGAAAATTAAAAGATGGAAGTCTTTTACGGGCCATCTCAAGACCGGCAAATCGCCCGGCAGGAGAAGAAAACTGAGATCTTCCACTCTCGTCTCAGTAGCAAATCTCGCCAAAACCAAAATGCTGTTGCCATACGACTGAGGAGGTTGAAAAATGCCACGAGCAACAAACAATCCCGCATCGCGGGCAAGACATAAAAAAATACTGAAACTTGCCAAAGGCTATTTCGGAGTCAGGCATTCGAGATTCAAATCGGCAAATCAGGCCGTTATGAGAGCCGGAGCTAATGCCTATGCCGACCGCCGGAAAAAGAAAAGAGACTTCAGGAGACTTTGGATAACGAGGATATCCGCTTCCTGCCAGAATGAAGGCATGTCCTATTCGAAGTTTATGTGCGGGTTGAGCAAAGCCGGAATTCAGATTAACAGAAAGATTATAGCCGATATTGCGGCAAAGGATTATGAAGCTTTCAGCGATCTCGTCAAAATCGCCAGAAAATCGCTTTCCTGAGATCTTCAAGGCGTCGATTCTAATATTTCTTATTTTTTCGGCGTCTTCCTGCTCGAATGGTAAAACCGAAGATATTCTTTCTCAGCCTGGCAATATTCAGCGCTGGGCTCAAGGACAGTGGAGCGAATATGAAGTCCACAGGGGCGAACATCAATTCACAGTCATATACACGGTAATAGGAAAAGGCGACAGTGATTCAGGCCTATTCTGGATAGAATCAATCGTCAAAAGCCCTCAGGACTCTTTTCTTTGGCAGGCGCTTGTTCCGGAGTTTTTTAAAGGACCTCCCAGAGAACTCGTCATAGTAGATCTGACGCAGAGCAGACTCGAAGCACTTGCAATCCCTCTGGGTAAAAAATGCAGAACGGATTTTCTAATAGGATCTTTCGACCCCGAAGAACTTAAAAAACTCGGTTTCGAGACCGACTTTATCACCACTCCGGCGGGAAAATTCTACTCTCTGCACTGCCAGATGATGATTGAAAACAGCCCGGTTGACGCCTGGATAAGCAGCAAAGCGCCTATTTTCGGACTCGTCAGCTGGGAATCGAAAAACGAAGTGAGGACTCTGATCAATCTCGGATACGACGGAAAATCAATACTGCCTCCCGACATCGTCCGTATTCAGATAGGTCCAGCGGATTTTTCAAAACCTGTCTTTAAAAATAATCTTGTGACTTTCGTCAGCGATTCTGCTCCTTCCGAAGGAGATTCCATTTGAGCCTGATATGCTTACTTTTCCATTTTTCAGTGGAGGTCAAATGAACAAAGACAAGCTCATTTTAATCTCGGAAAAAATCGAGGATTTGATCCGTAAAATTGAACAACTTAAAAAAGAAAACGAATCGCTGAAAATTAAAGTAAACGAAACCGAGATAGAGGAAAAATTTTTCAACAGTAAGATTGACCAACTCGAAACTGAGCTTGAATCGCTTAAAAAAAATGTCGATGAAAAAAACGATCAACTTAACAATCTGGCAAATAAAAACGAAGAACTCGCCGACGCTATTGAAAAAACATCCGTGGTCATTGACGAAGTCCTGCAGAAACTCGACAGTATATCGGAATGAAAACTAAATTTTTTTCAGGTCAAAGGCTTTTAGCCTTCATGTAAACCCATGAACGAAGATATCATAGAGGCCCTGATAGACGGGAAGAAGATATCGTTCAAAGTCTCTGAAGATCTCGATTTGGCAAAAACAGCGATAGAGACCGTCCGCAGAGAACTCGAAGAAGTAAAAAAAAACTCTGGTGCCCCAATATCCCGCGAAGACGCTTTCCTTTTGACTGCTCTGAATATAGCGGGAATGCTCATCAAAGAGAAAAATTTTTCTTTGTCGAAAGAGCCGGAATTAAACCCCGAACTCCTGGAAAAAATAGATAAAGCTTTGAGCTGATTTTTTAATATGTTCTTTCAACATGTTTTATGGGTTCTCCAAGAAATCTCTCGGCAAGTCCGATGAAATTCGGCGGAATATCGCTTAAATAGAATTTCGAATTTCCCTTATTTTCAGTGTCTCTTAACAGATTTTCCTTCTTAAGCGTTTCTTCGAGCAGTTTTGAAACGGCTTCCGCCGAGTCTATAAGTCCGATATTCTTCCCGACAGCCGCTTTTATCGTATTCTTGAGCAGCGGATAATGAGTGCATCCGAGAACGAGAGTGTCAATTTCGTTCGCGACGAGCGGCGATAAATACTGCCTTGCAGCCAATAGTGCAAGCTCTGTGTCTTCCCAGCCTTCCTCGACAATGGGAACGAATAAAGGGCAGGCTCCGGTGAATACTTTTATACAGGGGTCAACCTTCCTTATGTTTTCTGTGTAGGCGCCGCTGGATATTGTCGCTGAAGTTCCGATTATCCCGACTCTTTTATTCCTAGTTATCCTGCAGGAAGCTCTCGCTCCCGGCTGGAGAACTCCGATAATAGGAAGATCGTATAGCACTGAAACCTCTTCGAGAGCGATCGCCGAAACAGTATTACAGGCGGCTATAATCACTTTAACGTCCTGGGAGAGAAGAAATTCGATGTCTTCTCCGGCGAACTTCATTATTGCGTCTCTCGATTTTGTGCCGTAAGGAACTCTCGCGGTATCTCCGAAATAAACTATATCTTCCGATTTAAGGGCTTTTCTGACAGCTCTGACAACTGTCAGCCCCCCCACTCCCGAATCGAATATTCCAATAGGTTTTTCTTTTAATCCCATTTTTTTCTCCTGATATCTCTTTCGACATCGGCTTTTTTTATGGCTTCCCTCTTGTCGTAAAGTTTTTTGCCTCTCGCGATTCCTATTTCGACTTTTACAAGATTTTTAGGGTTGAAATAAATCATAAGGGGTATCGCCGTAAGACCTTCCTGCTCTATTTTTGCCTTTAGCCTGAATATTTCCTTTCTATTCAGAAGGAGCTTTCTTTTCCTTCTCGGGTCAGGCGCGAAAGCGGAGGATTTGTCGAAAACAGGTATTAGGACATTCACAAGATATGCTTCAGTGTCGATTATTCTGACATATCCCTCTCCGAGACTGCAAGATCCTTCCCTGAGAGATTTAACCTCTGATCCTTCGAGAGCCAGACCCGCTTCGATTTTATTGAGAATAAGGTATTCGTGATACGCGCGTTTATTTCTAGATATTATCTTTTTTACTTCACTCATCTTTATCTTCGTTTTTTCTGAACAACACTACTTTCCTGCCTGCGACTAAAACTATTTCTGATCGGCTTTTTTTAGCTAATTCTTCCGCGGCGCTGTCCGGATCCAAAAGTGAATTTCTGTTCACTTCTATCTTTATAAGTTCACGGGCTGAAAGAGCTTTGTCAATTTCACTTATAAAAATTTCAGTGATTCCCGATTTCCCTACCCTGAAGACCGGTTTTATTTTTGATGCGGCGGAAATCAGTTTTTTCCTATATTTGTTATCCAATTCAGTTTCCGTTTCTTTATTTATTTTTCAAATATTTCGCTATGTATTCGTAATCCGGTGTCAGTTTGCCCCCGTGAGTTATGATCGCGTTTTTTATCTCTCCGGGTAAATCGATATCCTCAAAAGTTCTTGTGAAATCAGCCGACGAAATCTCCGGAATGAATTTAGTCAAAACGTGGCTGAAAAAAACAGAAGACTCAAGAGGCAATTCGCTCGGCAGGATATCGACGGCTAAAACGGCAATTCCTTCGGATCCCAAGCCGCTTTCAATGGTGCCGTCCCAGGGTTTATACACAAAAACGGGGTCTCCCGGAGTGGTCGTCTTAAATGTTATTTCGATTCCGCCTCTAATGTCGCAGCTTATGTCTCCTACTACTTTCAGTTTCCTCGAACCTTCTTTCCAAAGTTTTTTTACGGTTTCCTCAGTAAGCGTTCTCGGGTATCTTTCGTCCCAGTAACTGCCGTTGACGATGACGGAGATTTCACCGGCGAAATTGTCGAATACGCATCTGTAGAGCTGTGGATTCTCGTAATAGTGTTTCAGTAAGAATTTTTCCTGCGGATCTTTCGGCTCGTAGAGGTCTTCCTCCTTGAAAACAGTCTTATAAATAGTTTTATTTGAATATTCTCCGGAAGAAATCCGGGCGAGTTTTCGCGGCTCCAGCGTTTCAAACGGCAGAAGGTCGAAAATTTCCTGCGCTCCTGCAGAGACGTTTCCGTATCCTGTAAAAGCGACAGTCAACGGGGCGATCTCATCCGGCAATCCGTCTTTTCTAATGCTGTCGCCGACTGCATTAATCTCGCGCTTCACTTCATTGAGGTCTTTGTATTCAATGGCTCTTTTTATGTTTTTGAAAGGCGTATCAATTCCTTGCCCTGAAAGCCTTTTGCCCAGAGTCCACAGTGTGTCTATCGCACCTGCCAAACCCGCATATCTGCCGAAAAATATCAGCCTCTTTCCGTCTTTGTCCTTTATTGTCTCGTAATCTATGAGAGTTATGTTTTTCCTCAGGATTTCAGACAGCATTTCCATGTTGTATTCCTGCCCTTTGATGACATGGGCAAAAAATAGATACACTTTGTTTTCGATGAGCAGTTCGGATTTAACTTCTTTTATGCCGAGTATGATATCCGCATCTTCCTCCGACAATTTTTCCGATGTTTTCGCCCCTGCGGCAACAAAAACGTCTTCGGGGATTATTCTGTCCTCTGATTTTTCGACTGTCACCTCAAAGCCGCTTTCAACGAGCTTTTTGACATCCTCGGGGACTAGCGGACTTCTTCTCTCGAATGGTCCTTTGTTTTCTTTTCTTATACCGATTTTTTTCATCTATACTCTCCTGTCAGTTCAGTTTCATTACATAATCATCCAAAATCCATCCTTCAGTGCATTCGAACCGGACCTTGAGCCATATTCCTCTTTTTTCTTTAAGGGCGACGACGTCGCCAGGATGAAGTTCAAAGAAATCCGAAGATCCGTATAGGGGGTCGTTTCTGATGGGGATACTCGAAAGGACAAAGAGTTTTTCGGTTCTTTGATTTTTTTCTAAATTGTTTCCCTCGAAAAAGAAAACCATGCTGATTGTCATTGCCATAACAGTCGCGATCAGGAGATTTTTTTTCAGTTTGAAAATATTCAGAAATCCCAGAAAAGCCGACGTCAAAACAAACGCATACCCGGCCCACTTGAATAATTCAACTAAAGGCGCGAGATAGATTTCTGGTTTGGCAACAGGTTTTTTATCGAGCTTTTCATAGGACTTGTCCAAAGCTTTTCTCGCTTCTTTGTCGTAGGGGTTTCTCAGAAAAACCGCGTAAAAAAACCCCGCGGCTTTCGCGTATTCGCCTGAATTGTAATATTGACGGCCCGTCTCGTATAATTCGAAAATATCCGAAATATGGGAAGGATCCTGTGCGGAAGTCCCGCAGACAATGGGCGTCATAAAGAAAAAAAGTGCAAAAACCATTTATACTCTTTCATTTTTAGATGAATACTACAACAAGGCAAATCAAGGCATTATAACGGAGTTTAACGGACAAATCCATAGCAAAGAAGTATATCCGCTTGTCTGAAAAGGATAAGTGTTATAGAATTCAAAACATGAAATTGCAAAGGGTGAAAGAAATTGCCGGAAAATTTTCAGGAAAAAAAATTCTGACGGTCGGCGACATAATGCTCGACGAATATATATGGGGAAATGTCGATAGAATTTCACCCGAAGCTCCTGTTCCCGTTGTGGAAGTTATCAAAGAATCTTATCATCTCGGCGGAGCCGCTAACGTAGCGCACAACTTAAAAACTCTTGGAGCCGAAGTTTTTCCCGTAGGTTTGATAGGATTCGACTCGGCAGGAGACAGGCTGTCTGAGATTTTCGAATCCCTCGGAATATCCTGCGAAGGGATTTTCAGAGAGAAAAGCAGAAACACTACTCAGAAAACCAGGATAATAGCCCATTCTCAGCATGTTGTCAGAGTTGACAGGGAAAAGAAACTGCCGGCGTCTAAGAGCACCGCTGAAATGATAACTGGATTTTGCGAAAAATTCATACCGGTCTGCGACGCAATTCTGATTGAGGATTACGACAAGGGACTTTTAAACCCGGAGCTAATCAATTACATTCTCAAAAAGGCATCCTCCTGCGCCAAACCTGTTTTCGTCGATCCTAAATTCGAGAATTTCTTTTGCTACTCCGGAGTTAAACTTTTCAAACCGAACCTCAAAGAACTCTCCAAAGCGACAGGTAACAAATGCTCGACAGAAGATGAAATTCACTCCGCGGTCGATATTGCCATGAAGAGGGTAAACTGCGATTACCTTCTCCTGACACTGGGAGACAGAGGCATGTCTGTGTTTTTTAGCGATGGCCGAGAACCTATAAAAATACCTACGAAAGCGAGAGAAGTTTACGACGTCAGCGGAGCTGGTGACACAGTAATAAGCGCCGTCTGCCTTTCTCTCCTTTCCGGAGCCGGCATTGAAGAGTCGGCTCTGATCGGAAGTCATGCCGCGGCAGTTCAGCTTAAAAAAATTGGAGCGCAGACGGTCATAATAGGCGAAATACTGGAAAGTTTTGGAAAACACGAAAATTAAAGATTGATATGAACTGCCCCGTTTTATTCTTCAAAAAAGATGATGAAAAAATACTCGAATTCGTAAAATCGGTGTCGGATGGAGGAAAGATTGTTTTCACTAACGGCTGTTTCGACATACTGCACACAGGGCACATAGAAGTCTTCAAATACTGCAAAGATATCGGAAAAACTCTTATAGTCGGGCTCAACAGCGACGATTCGGTTCAAAAGCTCAAAGGGCCTAAAAGACCGGTTCTCAATATTCAGGAGAGGGCTCCGCTTATTGCCGCTGTCAGATATGTCGATTTAGTTGTCGTATTCGGCGAGGAAACGCCCCTTGAGCTTATAAAACTGATATGCCCAGATGTAATAGTAAAAGGAGGAGATTACAAACAGGATTCAGTCGTCGGAAGCGAAATAGCGCCGGAGATTCGCATTTTTCCCCTCGTGGAAGGCGCGGGAACTTCAATAATCATAGAAAGAATAATTAGAAGATACTGCGAAAAGGAGACCCAATGAGGATAGAAGAGCATCCCGTGTTGACTTTCAAAAGGTATAAAAAGATAGTATTTTATTTCGAAGGCTCTCCCGTGGAGGCTTTTGAAGGAGAGACAATCGCGGCGGCTCTGATAGCGGGCGGAACCGCTACCTTCAGGGTGACAGACAAGCACCAACGCCCAAGAGGGCTGTTCTGCAGTGTCGGTAAATGCGCGAGTTGTCTCATGGTAGTCGACGGAAAACCCAATGTAATGACCTGCGTGACTCCCGTCAGGGAAGGCATGAGAGTCGAAAAGCAAAAAGGAAAAGGAGACCTGACTTGAAACGTCAGACTGACATAGCTGTGATAGGAGGCGGCCCGGCAGGCCTTTCAGCCGCAGTCGAAGCGTCCTCTTTCGGGCTGAAAATCGAAGTTTTTGACGACAATTTTACACCCGGAGGCCAGCTGATAAAACAGACGCACAAATTTTTCGGTTCGAAAAAACACCTCTGCGGCTACAGAGGGATGGATATATCCAAAATACTTTTGCAAAACTGCGCCAGCGCCGGAGTCACAATAAACACGGAAGCTTGTGTCACCGGAATCTACGGAAATATTCTTGCTGTTTTATACCCGGAAAGATTTGAGGAGGTAGAATCAAAAGCATTTGTAGTAGCAACCGGAGCATCCGAAAACTGCATTAATTTTGTCAACAACGACCTACCAGGCATTTACGGCGCGGGTGCGATTCAGACCTTAATGAACGTCTTCGGCGTGGTCCCGGCAAAAAAGGTTCTCATGATAGGGTCCGGAAATATTGGACTTATAGTTTCATACCAGCTTCTTCAGGCGGGAGTTAAAGTAGCCGCGGTGATAGAAGCTCTCCCTAACGTCGGCGGGTATCTTGTTCATTCGGCTAAATTGAGGAGAATGGGCGTTCCGATATACACCCGGCGCACAATAACAAAAGCCGAAGGAGACGGCAATACCGGAGTCAACTCCGCCGTGACTTCTCAGATTGATCCTAATTTTAATGTTATCGAGGGAACCGAAATTCAATTCGACGTTGATTGCATCTGCCTGGCAGTCGGCTTGACGCCTCTTTCGGATGTCCTCGAACTGGCGGGGTGCAGGATGAAATACATACCCGAACTCGGCGGCAAAGTGGCTCTGCACGACGAATACATGAAGACAACGAGAGATAATGTTTTTCTCTGCGGCGATGTCTCCGGAATAGAAGAGGCAGTAACCGCCTCTCTCGAGGGAAAACTCGCCGGACTGTCTGCGGCTCTCTATCTTTCCCACGAATACCGTGAAAAAATAGAAAAATCAAGGCTCCAAATTCTCGAAGAACTCAGGATTTTCAGAGACGGGCCTTTCGGAGAAAAAGCCAGAAAGGGAAACGAAAAACTGGTCCGGGAGTATAAATATGAGCGATAATACATCAAACAGCGGACTTCCCGACGAAAAGGATATATCCAGAGCAATGCCCAGCGCCGAATCCCTCGCCCAATCCCCTAAAGCAGTCATTGAATGTTTTCAGGAAATCCCCTGCAACCCCTGCGTTGAAGCCTGCCCGAGAGGTGCTATTAAAATCACCGAAGGCATAAATCAAAAACCTTCAATAGACCATTCGCTTTGCAACGGATGTTCACTCTGCGTGTATCAATGCCCAGGACTTGCTATATTCGTAGTCGGCATAGACAGGGATAACCCTTCAAAAGGGTTTATTTCCATACCCTATGAATTTTTACCGGTCCCCGAAAAGGGAGAAATCGTCGATATCCTCGACCGTGAGGGAGTAAAAATAGAAGAAGGCACGATATTAAAGGTCAACGACTCGAAAGCGACTGACAGAACAAGAGTCGTTACAGTCCAAGTGTCTTCCGGCCTGCTGAGCCGTGCGAGATTCATAGAGATGAAAAGAAGGACGAAATGAAAGACTTGAAAATCATCTGCAGATGCCAGGACGTCACCGAAGAGGAAATAGTCGATGCAATCCGAAAATACGGACTTAAGAGCGTCGATGAAGTCAAGAGAGTAACAAGAGCCGGAATGGGACACTGCCAGGGAAAAACATGCAGAAAACTCGTCGAACAGCTTCTCTTCAAGGTCAACGGGTTTTGGCCTGATCCCGAAGAACAGTCAACTTCAAGGCCCCCTCTGAAAAGCCTTCCCATAAAACTAGTCGCCGCATCGGAAGAAGATTTCGACGCGGTTGTAGCCAGAGGCAGAGGCGGTCAGCATGGCTGAATTTCCAAAAACCGCAGAGTGCATCGTCATAGGCGGAGGCATAATAGGAGCTTCAATAGCCTATGAGCTCACAAAAGTAAATTTCGGCAAAGTCGTCATTCTTGAAAAAAACACTGTCTCTTCCGGCAGCACCGGAAGATGCGGTGGAGGCATCAGAGCTCAGTGGTCGACGCCTGAAAACGTCAGACTCGCGATGGAATCAGTCAAAAGATTCAGAGAACTCGAAGGAGAACTCGGAACCGACACTGAATACGAAGAGGGAGGGTATCTCATACTCGCGCATTCAGATGAGGAACTTTCTCAGTTCAGGAAAAACGTTGAAATGCAGAAAAAACACGGCCTGCAAGTCGAACTCCTCTCTCCGGAGGAGGCAAAAAAAGTTGTCCCGCTTCTCAACACTGAAAAAATAACCGGAGCGACATGGTGTTCCACAGACGGGTCAATCAACCCGTTTCTTATAAATTTCGCCTATATGAAAAAAGCCTTAGAACAGGGGGCTAGCCTCTATGAGAGAACAGAAGTTTTATCTATAGACAAGGAAGGCTCAAAGATAACCGGTGTTGTCACTCCAAAAGGCGTCATATCATGTCCCGTCATAGTCAACGCCGCGGGAGGATACGCCGGCACTGTGGCGTCAAAAGCCCGAATAGAATTGCCTCTCGTGCCGCACAGGCATGAAATACTTGCAACAGAACAGATCAACCGTTTTTTCAAAAATATGATTATGTCTTTTGAACACAATATATATTTCAGGCAGGTGAAAGACGGCGGAATAGTCGGCGGTCAAACTAATCCCGGAGAACCTCCGGGGACATCTGTTGTCTCCGGCATATCTTTTATAAAGGAAATGTCGGTTAAACTTGGCCATTTCATACCCGCTCTCGGAGACGTTAAAATACTCCGTCAGTGGGCAGGGCTATACTGCATGAGCCCCGACGCCCAGCCGATTCTCGGAAGAGTGGAAGGGACACAGGGCTATTTTCATGCCTGCGGTTTTTCAGGACACGGCCTAATGCTCGCGCCGAGAGTCTCAGTTCTCATGGCGAAAGCGATTTCCGATACTTCATTTCACGATCCCGATCTCGACAGACTCGGTTTGGACAGGTTTGAAAAAGGGATAGCTTCTTTTGAAAAGTCGGTGGTATGAGACAATCTTACAGAATAAAAAAAATTGAAGAGACGATAGCCAAGGAAATCTCGAAAATCCTCGACTCATATACGAGACAAAGGAACCTTTCCATGTCGACTGTCACTGCGGTCTTAACCGACCCGGGAATACAAAACGCCAAGATCAAAGTCAGCATTCTTGGTTCGAAAGAGGAACAGGAAAAGACGATTGAAGCCTTAAACGCCGGAAAAAAAAGATTGCGCTATCTCCTCGCCCAGAATATCAGGATAAAATATATGCCTGACATTCATTTCTATCTTGACAGAAGCAGGGAAATAATAGAAAAAATTGAATCCGTAATGAAAGAAGAAACAGATGAAAATTCAAAGCAGACCAAATGATCTTCCGCTATTCGGCGAAGCCGATTTCTCATCAATCAAAACAGCGGACATCTACACTCATTCTTCTCCCGACGGGGACGCCATCGGCTCTTCATTGGCAGTCCTGAGCATAATGTCGAGTCACGGCATCAAATCGAGAGTATTCTGCGAAGGTCCTTTTCCCAAAAAATACTCTTTTCTCCCTCTCGACAAATACAACACGGAAATGCCCGAGTATTTCTCCGACTCCGCTTTTTTTGTCGACTGCGGCGACATTAAACGCGTAGGAAACACATTTTCAGATGTTCTCGACTCTTATCAGCTCAAGATAAACATAGACCACCACATAGACAACAAACTCTTCGGAGACGTCAACATAGTGGACCCCTGCGCTTCATCGACCGCTGAACTCATAGCGGGAATTGTTGGAACCAATAATATTGACATACAGACGGCGGAATACCTTTATGTCGGCATTTTATCAGACACTTACGGCTTTTCAACATCGAGCGTATCCTCCAAGACATTTATGATAGCCTCCACTCTCATCGACAAAGGCATAAATTCCAACAGAATTTGGAAAGAAGTATTCAGGCTTCCCTCCGACACCCTTTTATTTTACGCCGAAGTCCTCAGGACATCCGAAACCGAAAAAGATGTGATTTACTGCAAAGTGACAAAAGAGCTGATGGAGGATTTTTCAGTTTCTGAAGAGGACACCGAAGGCCTTGCGAACTATCTCCTGCAGTTGAAAGACATAGATACAGTAGTCCTTTTGAGGGAAAGAAACGGTTCGACAAGGTTGAGCTTCAGATCTTCAGGAAACAAAGACGTTGGTGCGCTTTCGAGAAAATTCGGAGGAGGCGGACATAAACTAGCTTCCGGCGCGGTTATAGAAAAAGATCTCGTCAGCGCTCTTTCTATTGTAAAAAAATCATTGACCATTTGATATTGTTATAGGAGGAATTATGAATTTCACACCAATAGTTTTTTCGACGGCGGTTGTCGGAGCCCTCGGTTTGGCTTTCGGGATTATATTGAGCGCCGCCGCTAAAAAATTCAGAGTCGAGACCGATCCCCGGGTTGAAGAAATCCTAAAGCTTCTTCCGGGAGCCAACTGCGGCGCCTGCGGCGCCCCGGGATGCGCTGCTTACGCTCAGGGAGTAGTCGAAGGCAAATACGCGCCGTCAGGGTGCATCCCCGGAGCAGGTGTAACGGCTGAAAAAATTGCCCAAATTCTCGGTGTGCAGGCAGAAACGGGCGAGAAGAAAATAGCATACCTTCTCTGCGGAGGTGACAGGGAACAATCGCCGGACATAGGCAAATATGAAGGCGTAATGACTTGCAGAGGAGCGCATCTTGTCATCTCCGGAATGAAAGCCTGCTCTTGGGGCTGTATAGGTTTTGGAGACTGCGTCGAAGCCTGCCCTTTTGACGCTATAAAAATGGGTGAAAAAGGCCTTCCAGTAATAGACAGAGAAAAATGCACGGGCTGCGGTAAATGCGAACAAGCCTGCCCGAAAGAAATTATAAAGATTATGCCGATCTCAATCCCGTTAGTCGTCAGGTGTTCAAATCCCGAAAAGCTCAAGAATGTCAAGGATGTATGTAAAGTAGGCTGTATAGGATGTTCTCTCTGCGTCAAAAAATCCCCTGAAAACTCGCTCGAGATGAGAGGAAACCTGCCATATCTCAAAGATGCTTATCCCAAAGACAGAAAACTGTGGCAGGAAGCTATAAATTCTTGTCCTTCCAAATGTCTCAGCGAAGGAGCATAAAGTGTTCAGGCTTCTTATAGATTTAGGACCGTTTAAGATATACAGTTACGGTTTCATGCAGTTCATTGCCTTTCTCGCGGCTATTCTTCTTGCCAATAAAAGAGCGAAAAAATACAGTCTCGACCCCAATACGGTTTACGACCTCGCTTTTTGGACTCTCATAGGAGGAATTGCAGGCGGCAGGATCTGGTATGTCATAGAACATTTGAGCTATTTCAAAGACAACCTTCTGGAAATCCTTCAGGTCTGGCACGGCGGCATGGTCATATACGGCGGGCTTTTACTCGGTTTTCTCTGCGGTCTTATTTTCATAAAAAAGAAAGGCTTGAGTTTTCTCAAAGTCGCCGACGTAGTCTCTCCTTCGATAACTCTCGGAATCTTTATAGGCAGAATAGGGTGTTTTCTCAACGGTTGTTGTTACGGAATAGAGAGCGACCGCCTCGGAATAGTATTTCACGACTATTCTAACTGCAGTATGATTCCCGACGCCCCTGTCGGCGTAAAGGTCATACCGACCCAGATAATCATGTCTCTGTCCGCCCTGCTTCTGACTTTTTTCCTGCTTATTGCGGACAAAAAGAAAAAAGTAGCGGGTGAAACTTTTTCTTGGCTCCTCGTTTTTTATGGTGTCCACAGATTTTCAATTGATTTTCTCAGGCACTACGAAGGCTCGGCGCTCGTTTTCAGATACCTCAGTTTATCTCAGGTCTTCAGCGCGGTGCTTGTCGTCATTGGCGTATTTCTGCTTTTATATCTCAGGTCTAAAAAAGTAAAGAGTTGAACTATTTAGACATCGTCATCATAGCTTTGATAACAGGCGCTTTTTTTCTCGGCGCAATTCTCGGCGTTGTGAGGCTCGTGTTTTATCTTCTCGGACTGCTTCTGGGAGCGGTCGCGGCATCTTACATAGACGCTTCTCTTGGTTTCAGCCCTTTGATAAGAGGTGTAATGTCGATTTCGTCGTGGATCCTTATAAGTTTTTCAAGCGGCGCCGTCGGCTGGATGATACAAAAAAAATTAAGGAATATCGGCGTCACTTTCCTCGACCGGCTCTGGGGAGCTCTTTTTTCGGCTATTTCAGTTTCTTTTGCCGTAACCGTAGCATTGTCCCACTTGAAAGTCTTGTTCCCCCCATCGGCATTGATAATAGAAAGTTCTCCTGTAGCTGAATTTTTATTTTCAATCTCCCGCGCCGTCTTCTCGAGCCTCAACAAGTGACGGGATAAGGCTGGCTGAAACCTCACATACCTCCCCCCTTGCGGTTCCTCTCCTGAACAATATATTTAAGTAAATAAAGGAGGATATAGATGGACAAACACGATTTTAAGACAGAGACTAAAAAACTTCTCGATTTAGTGATTCATTCTCTTTATTCAAAAAAAGAGATTTTTCTCAGAGAACTGATATCAAATTCCTCTGACGCCATAAACAGGCTGAGGTTTTTAGCACTCACCGAAGACAATGTTTTGAAAACTCAGGAACCTTTGACAATAGAAATCATTCCTGACTCTGAAAAAGCGACTTTGACCATCAAAGACAACGGGATAGGAATGACAAAAGATGAAATAGAACAGAATCTCGGAACAATCGCCCGTTCCGGGACAAGAAACTACCTTGAAAAACTCTCCGGCAACGATCTCAAGGACCTTCCGGACCTAATAGGCCAGTTCGGTGTTGGATTTTACAGTGCTTTCATGGTCGCCGAAAAAATCGAAGTGTTCAGCAAAAGCTATCTCACAGACGAAAAAGCAGTATTTTGGACATCGGATGTCAAAAGTTACACCTATGAAATATCCGATAGCGACAAAAACAACAGAGGGACCGAAGTAATCCTACATTTGAACCCGGACGACAAGGAATTTCTCCAGGAATGGAAATTGACCGAACTCGTCAAAAGATTTTCCGATTTTGTTGAATATCCGATAATGCTCGTGACATCAAAAGAGAAAAAACAGGTAAATTCGCAAAAAGCCCTCTGGCAGATGCAGAAAAGCGACGTGAAGAAAGAAGAATACAATGAATTTTACAAATCCCTGTCACTCGATTTCAACGACCCCCTTTCTGTAATTCACTACAGAGCAGAAGGAAAAAACGAATTCACGGCTCTTGCATACATTCCTTCCGAAAAACCTCCTCTGAGTTTTTTTGAAGGCATAAAATCAGGAATGAACTTATACATAAACAGGATACTCATCCTCTCGCACAGCGAAGAGATACTCCCCCATTACCTCTCGTTCGTATCCGGCATAATAGACAGCGCCGACCTTCCTCTGAATATTTCAAGGGAAATGCTTCAGGAAAACCGCAAGCTGATGCAGATAAGGCAGAATCTGACGAAAAAAATACTTTCCGAACTTAAAGACTTGAAAAGCGGAAAGAGAAAGGAATACGAGAAATTTTTTCAAGATTTCGGTCATTTTATCAAAGAAGGTGTCGTATCAGACAGCGCTAACAGGGAGACGCTTCTCGACCTGCTCCTATTCCCTTCGTCTTCTTCCGAAAAGGGAGAGTTCAGAGACTTAAACGAATATGTCTCTTCTCTCAAAGAAGATCAGAAAGAGATCTATTATCTTGTATCCGATTCCTATGAGCTTGCAAAAAATACCCCCTCACAGGAAATGTTCAAAACAAAAGGATATGAAGTTCTCTATCTTCTTCCAGGAATTGACGAAATTCTCGTTCAGAACGTCCAAAAATACAAGGATTTAAGCTTTGTTTCGGTTTCAGAACAATCCGACAGCCTCAAAGACAAAGCCTCTGAAGAAGATAAAGCGAAGTTCAAGGGTTTTTTGGAATTCGTGTCGGACATTTTGAAAGACGACGTCAAAGAAGCGGCATTGAGCTCCCGCCTTGTGGACAGCCCCGCCTGTATAGTCCGCGAAAAAGGCAGTTACTCGGCGAATCTCGAAAAAGTCCTGCGGGACATAAATAAAGACATGCCCCTTACAAAACCAGTCCTCGAAATAAACCCCAGTCATTCCCTTATAAACAAAATGCTCGGTGAGTTTGAAAAAGACAGGACGAGCAACAAACTCAGACAGAGAGTTAGGGTTCTATTTGATCTCTCGCTTCTCCTGGAAGGCTCCACCCCGAAAGATATAGGAAAATTCACCGACGACATCGTCCAACTCATAACCTGATAAAGAATTTTTAGAACAAATTTTCTTTTCTTCGTGT